>DASUTW010000236.1:0-4727 GCA_036374395.1 Actinomycetota bacterium | reverse complement strand
GATCCTGCTCCGCTACGCGGCCCACGCCACCCAGCTGGCGCGGTGGGACGAAGCCACGAGCTCGTGGACCAACCTGGAGGCCACCCTGCTGCGAGGAACCCTCCAGATCTACGGGCCTTCTACGGAGCTCGGGACGTTCGTCGCCCTGGGCCCGCCTACGCCGCCGCCGCAGGAGGAGGGGTGGCCCTTCTGGGCCCGCTGGGCACTGTACGCGGGGGCCGGCGTCGTGGTCGTCCTGGCGGTGGAGGTCTACCTGCGGTGGCGGCGCCGGCGGACCGAGAAGTCAGGTTAGGCCAGGAACCAGTTCCGAGGCGCGATCAGGTCGTCCGCATCCTTCGGACCCCACGAGCCCGCCTCGTACGGAACGACCTGCGACGGCGCCTCCAGCACCGGCTCCAACAGCTCCCACGCCCGCTCCACGATGTCGGCCCGGAGGAACAGCGTCCGGTCGCCCCGCATCGCCTCGAGCAGCAGCACCTCGTAGGCCTCCACCAGCTCGGTGTCGAAGGCCGAGGCGTAGTCGAACTCCAGCGAGGCGGGTACGAGCGACATCCCCACGCCCGGCCCCTGCGCCATGAACGACAGCGAGATCCCCTCGTCCGGCTGGATCGTCAGCGTGAGGCGGTTGGGGTCGGCGTCGATCCCCGCGCGTTCGAACACGAGGTGCGGGGGCTCCTTGAACTGGATCGTTGCCTCGGCCCGTTTCTCGGCCATCCGCTTCCCCGTCCGCAGGAAGAACGGGACGCCCGCCCACCGCCAGTTGTCGATCTCGACGCGGAGGGTGGCGTACGTCTCCATCTCGGAGGCCGGATCCACCCCCTCTTCCTCGCGGTAGCCCTCGTACTGGCCGCGGACCACGGCCGAGGGATCCACCGGCCGCATCGAGCGCAGGACCTTCATCTTCTCGTCGCGCAGGGGCTCCGGCTCGAAGGCCGACGGGGGCTCCATCGCCAGGAAGGTCAGCACCTGGAAGAGGTGGGCCTGCACCATGTCCCGCATCGCGCCGGTGGCCTCGTAGAAGGCCCCTCGGCCCTCGATGCCCTCGTCTTCGGCCACGGTGAGCTGAACGTGGTCCACGTACCGCCGGTTCCAGAGGGGCTCGATGATCGAGTTGGCGAAGCGGAAGGCGAGGATGTTCTGGACGGTCTCCTTCCCCAGGTAGTGGTCGATGCGGTAGATCTGCTCCTCGTCGAAGGACTCGTGGAGGATCCGGTTGAGGTCTCGGGCGGTCTCCAGGTCGCGGCCGAAGGGCTTCTCCACGACGATGCGGGAGCCGGGGGCCATCCCTTCCTCCCCCAGCCTGCGGACGATGTCGGCGTAGGCCACCGGCGGGGTCCCGCAGTAGTACAGGCGGCGGCGGCCGTCGGTCCCGTGCTCCTCGTCGAGGTGGTCGAGCCGCCCGCGCAGCCGGGCGAAGGCGCCCTCCTCCGTGAACTCCCCCGTCACGTAGTGCAGGCGCCGGGCGAACGCGCCCCAGGTCTCTCCGTCGACGTCGCACCGCGCGTACTCGCGGACGGCCTCCAGCGCCATCTCTCGGAACGCCTCGTCGCTCATCTCGGTGCGCGCGTAGCCCACGACTCCGAAGTCCTCCGGCATGAGATCCCCGATGAAGAGGTGGAAGAGGGCGGGCAGCAACTTGCGGCGGGTGAGGTCGCCGGAGGCGCCGAAGATGACGATCTCGACGGGGTCGAGAGCAGGCACGACCATCTCGCCATCCTATGTCAGGCGCCGCTCGTTGCCGCGGCGCCGGCCGGCGACGGATACTGCCGCCGATGACTCGACAGCACCGCCGGCCGGCGCCGCGGATGCGCGACCTCCCGGCGCCCAGGAAGAACCCCAGCCTGGCCGGGCCCCTCTTCCGGACCGTCTGGGCCTGGCCCTACCGGTTCGCCCTGGCCGGCCTGCACCGGATGGGCGTCCGCCCCTGGCAGCTCACGCTCCTTTCGCTGATCAACAACGCGATCTGCGGGTGGCTGATCGTCTCCGGCCGGCACTTCCTGGGGGGGATCCTGCTGCTCCCGGCCGGGCTCTTCGACGTCTTCGACGGCGGGGTGGCCAGGCTTCGCGGGGAGGAGTCGAGGAAGGGCGCACTCCTCGACGCCGTGAACGACCGGCTGGCCGACGGGATCGTCTTCGGGGCGATCCTCTACTCGCTCGTGGACCAGGGGCTGACGGGGGCGGGGAAGCTCGCGCTCGCGGCGCTCGTCGTCTCCCTCTTCGTGAGCCACGTGCGGGCCGAGGGAGAGGCTCGCGGGGTGGACATGTCCGGCGGGCTGTTCCAGCGGCTGGAGCGGTACATCGCGCTCATGTTCGGCCTGACCGCCCCCGGGATGCTGGCCCCGGTCCTGGCGGTGCTCACGGGGCTCGGCGCCTTCACGATCCTCCAGCGGGGGGTCCACGCGTGGCGGCGCCTCCCCCGGGCGGAGCGTCAGGCTCCGTGACCCCTCCGCCCGTCCTCGTGACCCGCCCTTTGGCCGAGGAGATCCTCGCCTTCCTGCGGGAGCGCTGCGAGGTCGAGGTCCCGGGCGAGGACCGGGCCATGCCCCGCGACGAGCTGCTGGACCGGCTGCCCGGGAAGCACGGCGCGCTGACGATGCTCACCGACCGGATCGACGACGAGGCCCTCGACGCGGCGGGGCCCTCGCTGCGCGTCCTGGCCAACCACGCGGTCGGCTACGACAACGTGGACGTCGCGGCCTGCACGCGGCGCGGCGTGATCGTGACGAACACCCCCGACGTCCTGACCGATGCCACGGCCGACATGACCTGGGGGCTGATCCTCTCGGCCTGCCGTCGCATCGCGGAGGGTGACCGCCTCGTGCGGACCGGGACGCCCTGGGAGTGGTCCCCGGGCTTCATGCTCGGACACGAGGTCACCGGCAAGACGCTGGGGATCGTTGGGCTCGGTCGGATCGGCCGCGCGGTGGCCCGCCGAGCGGCCGGCTTCGAGATGCGGGTGCTGGTGCACACGCGGACGCCGCCCGGGGACACGCAGGTCGTCGGCCTCGACGAGCTGCTGACCGAGAGCGACGTCGTCTCGATCCACCTCCCACTGAACGAGGAGACCCGCCACCGCATCGGGGCTCGGGAGCTCGGCCTGATGAAGGAGACCGGGGTTCTCGTGAACACGTCGCGGGGCCCGGTCGTGGACGAGGCCGCGCTCGCGGACGCGCTCCGGGCCGGGCGGATCGCGGCCGCCGGCCTCGACGTCTACGAGGAGGAGCCCAGGATCCACCAGCGGCTGCTGGAGCTGGAGAACACCGTGCTCGCCCCGCATCTGGGGAGCGCCACGGTCGATACCCGGACCGCGATGGGGATGCTGGCCGCCCGCAACCTGACGGCCGTGCTGTCGGGACTGCCGCCCCCCACGCCGATCAACCCCGAGGCGCTCGGCTAGGCTGGGGACATGGAACCGCTCGTCGCGATCGGAGGGCGCCGGCTGCGCCCCGGCTCGGTCGGGAAGTGGCCCGATCGCGGGGCGGCGGCGGTGCCAGACCTCTTCGTCCAGGCCCTCCATCGAGCGGGGGCCATCGAGGCGATCCTCATGCCCGTCGAGATCGACGTCGATCGGGCGCACGCCATCCTCGACCGCTTCGACGCGCTGGTGCTGAGCGGAGGCGGCGACATCCATCCGTCGAGGTACGGGGGTGAGGACCATCACAAGCTGTGGGGCGTCCAGGCGGAGCGTGACGCCTTCGACCTCGCGCTGGCCCGGGCGGCCGTGGAGCGAGCGATGCCGTTCCTCGCCGTCTGTCGGGGCATGCAGGCGCTGAACGTCGCCCTCGGCGGGACGCTCGATCCCCATCTCCCCGACCGGGAGGGCATGATCGCCCACCGGAAGCCGGGGCCGGACGACGACGTGCTGCACGACGTTCGGCTCGAGCCGGGGACCCGGACGGCACTCGCGGCCGGAGCCGAGCTCGTGGCCGGCGCCTCCTCGCACCACCAGGGGGTGGAGAAGCTCGGCGAGGGGCTCGTGGCCACAGGCTGGAGCGACGACGGGCTCGTGGAGGCCGTCGAGCACGAGGACGGGTGGACGGTCGGCGTCCAGTGGCACCCCGAGGTGACGGCGGGATACGACCCCGCCAACCAGGGTCTCTTCGACGTGCTCGTCCGCGAGGCGGCCGGCCGCTGACGGCGGACCGGCGTCAGCCGGCGGCCGAGCGGATGATCTCGATCGCCTCCTCGATCCGGTCCCGGTGGGTCCGGAACGAGAGGATCGCCGCGCGCAGGGTGAAGCGCCCCTTGATCATCGTGCTGGAGAGGAAGATTTGCTGGGACGCGTTGATGCGCTCCAGCACCTCCTTGCTCGCCTCCTCGCCATCCGTGGAACGGAACGCGACGATCGAGAGCTCGGGCTCCCAGGGCACCTCGATCCCCGGGGCGTCCCGGATCCCCTCGTGGAGCAGGCGAGCCAGGTCGAGCTTCTCGTCCAGGGCCTCGCGGAACGCCTCCCAGCCGTGGAGCTTCAACGGCAGCCACACCCGGAGCCCGCGGAAGTCCCGCGAGAGCTCGGGCGAGTAGTCGGAGAAGTTCAGCGACTCGCCCTCCAGGGCCAGATCCTGGAGGTAGCGGGCCTCGCCCGTGGCGTGGGCGTCGAGCAGCCGGCGGCCCTCGCGGACCAGCAGGCAGCCCGTGCCGTACGGGAGGAACATCCCCTTGTGCGGGTCGAGCGTCACCGAGTCGGCCCGCTCGATCCCCCGGAAGCGCTCGCGGCCCCGCTCCGT
>DASUTW010000235.1:0-3628 GCA_036374395.1 Actinomycetota bacterium | reverse complement strand
CGGTCGACGCTGTCCCCCTCGCTCTTCAGCCACTTGACGATCGTCCCCTCGACGACGGTCTCGCCCAGCTGCGGCATCGTCACCGGCTCGGCCACGTCTCCCGACCTCCTCGTGTCGTCCTCGCGTTGTTGTACCACCGCGCCCCGGCCCCCAACCGGGACGCGCCCTTCACATCGTGTGCAGCGGCTTGCCGGCGAGCGCCAGGTGCGCCTCCCCGATGCCCTCCGAGAGCGTGGGGTGAGGGTGGATCAGGGCGGCCACCTCGGCGGGGATCGCCTCCCAGTTCGTGATGAGCATCGCTTCGGCCACGAGGTCGGTCACGTGCGGGCCGACCATGTGCACGCCGAGGACGGGGCCGTCCTTCTCGGCCACGACCTTCACCGACCCCCCCTCGCCCACGATGTTGGCTTTGCCGATGCCCCGGAATGAGAGGGTGTCGGTCTCGACCTCGTGACCGTGCTCCTTGGCCTGCTCCTCGGTGAGGCCAACCGACGCGATCTCCGGGCTGGAGAACGTCACCCGGGGCACGCCCGCGTAGTCGAGCTCGGGGACGTCCAATCCCGCGATCCGCTCCGCGACCGCGATCCCCTCGGCCATCGAGACGTGGGCCAGCTGGTAGGGGGTGGCCGCGACGTCGCCCACCGCCCAGACCCCGTTCACGCTCGTGCGCAGCTGCCCGTCGACCTTGACGTAGCCGCGCTCCATCTCGACGCCGACGTCCGCGAGCCCGACGCCGTCCGAGATCGGACCCCGCCCCACGGCGACGAGGCAGACCTCGGCCTTGGCGGTCTCGGTCTCGCCCTTCGCCGTCTCGAACGTCACCGTGACCTGCTTCTGCGTCTCCTTGACGTCCTGGACCTTCGCACCGGCGTGCGTCGCGATGCCCCGCTTCCGGAACGCGCGGTCCACCTCCTTGGAGATGTCCTCGTCCTCCAGCGGCGCGAGACGGGGGAGCGCCTCGATCAGCGTGACGTCCGCCCCGAACGAGCGGTAGAGCGAGGCGAACTCGAGGCCGACCGCGCCGGCCCCGATCACGACCACCGACTTTGGGAGGGAGTCCGCGAACAGCGCCTGGTCGCTCGTGATCACGCGCTTGCCGAGCTCCATCCCGGGGAGCAGCTTGGGCTGGGAGCCGGTGGCGACCACGACGTCGGGCGCCTCGAGCGACCGCTTGCCGTCAGCGGTGTCGACCTCGATCTTGCCCGGACCCGTGAGCTTCGCGGTGCCCTGCACGACCTCGACCTTGCGGGCCTTCAACAGTCCGGCGACGCCGCTCACGAGCTTGTCGACGATCGCGTCCTCGAACGCCCGGACGCCGGCCCAGTCGGGCTCGCCGGAGGCCTTGATGCCCCATTCCTCGGCCCGGTTGATCCTGTCCATCGTGGCCGCCGACTCGAGGATCGCCTTCGTGGGGATGCAGCCGCGGAGGAGACAGGTCCCCCCGACCCGGTCGTCCCGCTCCACCAGCACGACCTTCTTGTCGAGCTGGGCGGCTCGGAGGGCGCACGAGTAGCCGCCGGTGCCTGCGCCGATCACGACGACGTCTGCGTCGGCCATGCCAAGATCCTTTCGTCGTTGGCCTGGGGCCCGGACGGGGGCCCGCCGCGGGCCGCACCCGTCATACTACCGTTCGACCCGTCCACGCACCGAGGAGCCCATTGGAGCAAGCGCTGCAGCACACGCCGCTGGAGGAGGAGCATCGAGCGCTGGGGGCCGCGCTGGCGCCGTTCGGCGGCTGGCTGATGCCGATCGAGTACGAGGGCGTCCTGAAGGAGCACGCGGCGGTCCGGGAGCGGGTCGGGATCTTCGACCTCACGCATCTCGGGAAGGTCGAGGTGCGGGGCCCCCGCGTGCTCCGGCACCTCCAGAGGATCCTCACGAACGACCTGTCGAAGGTGGCCGTGGGGGAGGCCCGGTACACGCTCGTGCTCACCGAGCGGGGCGGGATCGTCGACGACCTCATCGCCTACCGGACCGCCGAGGAGGAGTGGATGATCGTACCCAACGCGGGCAACACGGCGCGGGTCCTGGGGATCCTCGAGGACGGCGACGCGGACGTGCGGCACCGTCCCGACCTCGTGACGCTGGCGGTCCAGGGCCCGGAGGCGATCGGGCTCGTGGCGCCGTCCTTCCCGGAGGTGGAGGGCCTCTCGTTCATGGAGGTGGCCGCGTCGTCGTTCGAGGGCACCGAGGTGCTCGTGGCCAGGACGGGCTACACGGGCGAACCCGGCGTCGAGCTGTTCGTCCCCGAGGACGCGGGAACGGCCCTCTGGCGCCGCCTGCTGGAGCGCGGTGCGACGCCGGTGGGCCTCGGGGCGCGGGACACCCTCCGTCTGGAGATGGGCTACCCGCTCCACGGGAACGACATCTCCGAGGACCGAACCCCGCTCGAGGCCGGGCTGTCCTGGGCGGTGGCGATGGACAAGGGCGACTTCACCGGCCGCGAGGCGCTGGCGCGGATCAAGGAGGAGGGCGGGCCGAGCGAGCGCCTCCGGGGCCTCCGGATGCTCGGCCGGCGCATCCCCCGGCCCCACTTCCCCGTGTCAAAGGACGGCCGTCCGGTAGGGGAGACCACGAGCGGCACGTTCTCGCCCACCCTGCGGGTGGGGATCGCCATGGCATACCTCGATCGTGGGGTCGAGCCGGGCGACACGGTGGAGGTCGACGTCCGGGGGAAGGGTGCCGAGGCCGAGGTCGTCCGCCCGCCCTTCGTGGACCGCAGCCCGAAGGCCTAGAGCTGACCCCGGGCCGCCGCGATGAACTCCGCCACCTCGGTCCCCCCGAAGGAGACGGCAGACAGCAGGCGCTCCGCGCGCCGATCCGCTCGCGGTCCGTCGGGGACCATGACGAAGGCGAAGTAGAGGCCGGATTCGGGGATCCCGATCCGGCGAACCGGCCCGTAGCCGGGGGCGGCGATGAACGAGGCCCAGCGGGTGACGCCTCGCCGCGTGACGCACGTGCCGCCGGCCGTGGCCACGTAGTCGCCGGGCGAGAAGCGCCGACGATCGAAGGCGGGTCGATGGTCGGAGAGGATGTCGACCCGGTCCTGCCTGCAGCCCACGCCGACGGGGAGCCTCGTCATCGCGGGGCCCTCGGCGGCCAGGTAGTAGTAGTCGGAGGGGAGCCCGATCTTGGCAGCGTCGACCCAGTAGGCCTCGAGCCCGATCTCACGCCGCTCCAGCGATCCCCACCGCCGCAGGTCCCCCGACGCCTGGATCCCCTCGCCCGCACGGACCTCCGAGCGCATGGGCCGGAAGTCCCACTTCTGGGGGACGAGAGCGGAGACGCGCCCGGCCGCCACCTCCCGGACGGGGCGAGCCTCGGCCGGAGGGCTGAGGGCGGGCCCGCCCGTGATGCTCGCCGCGACGCCGACGGCGAGGAGGAGCAGCAACGAGATCCGGCGCAGCATCCGAGGTTCCCCCCTTGGGCCGAGTGTAGGGGAGGGATGGACGCGCGGCTAGACCCTACTGGACGAGGCCCTGGCGGATGGCGATGGCCACGGCCTGCGCCCGGTCGTTCGCCCCGAGCTTCTCGAAGATGCGCTCGAGGTGGGTCTTGACGGTGTGCGGGGAGATCCCGAGCTGAGTGGCGACCTCCTTGGTGGTGGCCCCGTAGGCCACCTTCTGGA
>DASUTW010000234.1:0-2415 GCA_036374395.1 Actinomycetota bacterium | reverse complement strand
TGGCGTCCTCGAAGGCCGCGACCCCGTAGCCGTTCACGAAGACGGCGACCCCGCTGATGCAGGCCGTCGCGAGGGCGAGGCCGATCCCGATCGCTCTCGTGTCGTTCCTCATCATGGCGCGCGCTCCTCCCATCCCGTTCGCAGATCCTCGGCGGTGGCCGGGTCCAGCGCCTCGAGGGCGGCGCCGGCGCTCACGAGCAGCCAGCCGTCCGGCCGCACCTCGATCCCCTGGACGGCCAGGAGGTCTAGCGAGACCTCGAGGGTGCGGCCCTCGACCTCGACCCGAGCCGAGCGGCCGCCCGGATCCACCTCGATCACCCGCGCGGGGAGGGCGAGGCACATCAGCGACCGCCCCCCGTGCGGGCCGAGGCGCGCACCTCTCGGCGGAGCTCGCCCGCGACCCGCTCCACCGCGTCGGTCACGGCGGGCGTCATCCCGACGCCTGTGTCGAACCACGCTCCCTCGATGGCGATGAGGACGAGCCGTCCGGGGAGCCGCCCCATGGCCCGGGACAGCTCGACGGCGTCGCCCAGGCCGAGGTGGTGCGTGCTGTCGCGGCGGGGCCGGTCCGGGATCGGCTCGGCCCCGATCTCCAGGCGGTGCACCGTGCCCGGCGAGCCGTCCGTCGCCCTCACCGCGTCCACGACCCAGGCCCGCTTCCGTCCGGCCCAGAGCTCCATAAGCCGCGCGGGCTCCCCGTCGTGCTCCACCACCTCGACCCCCAGCGGGGCCTCCGCCCACAGGCGGCGGACCACCTCGATCCCCGCGGCGTCGTCGCGCGCGAACTCGTTCCCCACGCCGATCACGACGGCGTCGGTCATCCCCCGCGGACCTCCAGGGTGAGAAAGTGGGTGGCGCAGGAGATGCAGGGGTCGTAGTTGCGGATCGCCTGCTCGCACTCCCACGTCAGTCGCTCGGTGTCCATCTCGATCCGCGGCTCGACGAAGCGGCGGAGGTCGTCCTCGATCTGGGCCTGGTTCTGGGAGGTCGGCGGCACGATCTTGGCCTCACGGATCAGGCCCTCCTCGTCCGTGACGTACCGGTGGTACAGGAGCCCCCGGGGGGCCTCGGTGGCGCCGGCTCCCGTGCCCGCCCGGGCCGGAACCTCGACGAACGGCTCGTCGGGCTCCTCGTAGCCCTCGATCAGCCGCAGGGCCTCGTCGCACGCGTAGAGCGTCTCCACGGCCCGCACGATGATGCTGCGGAAGGGGTTGCGCACCTCGCGCTCCAGGCCGACCTCCCGGGCGGCCTGGAGCGCGAGCGGCGAGAGACGATCGCGGTTGAGGTTGTAGCGGGCGATGGGGCCGGCCAGGTACGCGCCGCCTCCCCGGATCCTCGCGTGGAGGGCGGTGGAGTGAGGCACGTGCACCTCCTCGAAGTGCTCCTCGTACTCGGCCACGGCGACGTCCAGCCCCCCGCTGGAGCCGATCTGCCCCTCCAGGATCGGATAGACGTCCGGGTGCACCAGCGAGACCGTCTCGTAGTCCTGCTCGAAGTGGGGGAAGTCGAAGCCGGCCACCCAGCGAACCGTCTCCAGGGCGGCCTCCCGGGCCCGCTCCAGGTTCGCCGCCAGCGGCCCGAGCTCGCGGTGGGTGGGGGCGCGGTAGAACCCGCCCACCCGGACGTTGATCGGATGGATCGCTCGCCCTCCGATCAGCTCCAGCACCTCGTTCCCGACCTTCTTCAGCCCGAGGCCTCGCTCCACGATCTCGCGGTGGTCCTTCGCCATCTCCACCGCGCCGTGGTACCCGAGGAAGTCCGGGGCGTGGAGCAGGTAGATGTGGAGGGCGTGGCTCTCGATCCACTCGCCGCAGTAGAGCAGCCGCCGGAGGCGGTGGATCTGCTCGGGCACCTCCACGCCGGCCGCCGCCTCGACCGCCCGGCACGCGCTCATCTGGTAGGCCACCGGGCAGATGCCGCAGATGCGGGCGGTGATGTCGGGCGGCTCGGTGTGCCCCCGGCCCCGCAGGAACGCCTCGAAGAACCGCGGCGGCTCGTAGATGTTCAGCTGGACCTCGGCCACGCGGCCGCCCTCGAGCCGCACGAGCATGGCCCCCTCGCCCTCGACCCTAGCCAGCGCCGCGACGTGGAGCGTCCGGTCACGATGCGTCATGCCGCTCGCTCTCCTCCTTGAAGGCCGGGGCGTTCGTGTTGAAGGTCCGGTATACGCGGACGAGGTCCCCCTCGGACATGCCCAGGTCCCGGAGCCTCCCGCTGAGCGCCGTCGTATCCGGCGTCTCCATCGGGCCGAAGCATCCGTAGCAGCCCCGCGAATAGCCGGGGCAGAGGGCTCCGCAGCCCGTGTGCGTGACCGGCCCCAGGCACGGCGTGCCGTGCGCCACCAGGACGCACACGTGGCCGGCCCGCTTGCAGTCCAGGCAGACGCTGTGGTTCGGGATCGTGGGCCGGCGGCCG
>DASUTW010000233.1:0-4643 GCA_036374395.1 Actinomycetota bacterium | reverse complement strand
GTTGACGATCGCGTTGATCATCTCCTTGGCCCGCTCGGCCCCCTCGCCCTCCTTGGAGCCGATGAAGACCGTGCCGTCGTCGTGGATGTCCACGTCGGCCCCGGTCTCGGCGATGATCTCGTTGATCCGCTTCCCCTTCGGCCCGATGACCTCGCCGATCTTGTCCACGGGGATCTGGATCGCCTCCACGCGCGGCGCCTTGGCCGACAGCGCGGACCGCGGCTCGGGGATCGTCTCCAGCATCCGGTCGAGGATGAAGAGCCTCGCCTCGCGGGCCTGCTTCAGGGCGCCGCTGAGGACCTCGGCCGGGAGGCCGGTGACCTTCGTGTCCAGCTGGAGCGCCGTGATGAAGTCCTTCGTCCCGGCCACCTTGAAGTCCATGTCGCCGAGGGCGTCCTCGGCGCCCAGGATGTCGGTCAGCGTCACGAAGCGATCGCCCTCGACGATCAGCCCCATGGCGATCCCGGCCACCGGGGCCTTGATCGGCACCCCCGCGTCCATCAGCGAGAGCGTCGAGGCGCACGCCGAGGCCATCGAGGTGGAGCCGTTCGACGCCAGCACGTCGGAGACGAGCCGCAGGGCGTACGGGAACTCCTCCTCGCTGGGGATCACGGATGCGAGGGCCCGTTCGGCCAGCGCCCCGTGCCCGATCTCGCGGCGCTTCGGGCCGCGCATGAAGCCGGGCTCCCCCGTGGAGAAGGGCGGGAAGTTGTAGTGGTGCATGTACCGCTTCTCCTCCTCGGGGTCGAGGGTGTCGATCATCTGCGTCATCCGCAGCATGCCCAGCGTGGCCACGTTCAGGACCTGGGTTTCCCCCCGCTCGAAGAGGCCCGAGCCGTGGGCTCGCGGCACGAGGTCCACGGCGCAGGAGATCGGGCGGATCTCGTCGGGCTTCCGCCCGTCGATCCGGATCCCCTCCTCGATCACCCGCTTCCGCATGATCTCCTTCTGGAGGGCCTTGAACGCGGCCTTGACCTGCCGGGCCCTCTCCTCGTAGGTCTCCTCGCCCCACCGCTCGGTGAGGCTCGTCCCGAGGTCCTCCTTGATCGCGTCCAGCCGCTCGTTGCGCTCGGTCTTGTCGGCGATCGTCAGCGCGTCGGAGAGGCCCGATCCCGCGACCTCCTGGACGGCCTCCATGACCTCGTCCTCGTAGTCCACCGTCACGGGGAACTCCTTCGGCTCCACCCCCGCCCGCCGGACGAGCTCCTCCTGCAGGTCGATGGCCTCGCCGATGGCGCGCTTGGCCTCCTCGAGGCCCTCGGCCACGACCTCCTCGGTCGGGGCCGGCTGGCCCTCGGACATGTGCGAGAGCGCCTCCTCGGGCGCCTCCGCCTCCACCATGAGGATGTCCGTCCCGCCCGCGTCGTTCCGGCGGCCCGCGACCACCATGTCGAAGGTCGCGAGGTCGAGGTCCTGGTAGGTGGGGTTGGCCACCCAGCTGCCGCTGATCATGGCCACGCGCACGGCCCCGATCGGGCCGTCGAACGGCAGCCCCGCCAGCATGACCGCGGCGCTGGCGCCGTTGATCGTGATGATGTCGTAGGGGTTGGCCTGGTCCGCCGAGAGGATCGTCGAGACCACGTGGACCTCCTGACGGAAGCCCTCGCGGAACGTCGGGCGGAGCGGTCGGTCGGTCAGGCGGCACGTGAGGATCGCCTGCTCCGACGGCCTCCCCTCGCGGCGGAAGAAGCCGCCCGGGATCTTCCCCGCGGCGTACATCCGCTCCTCGACGTCCACGGTCAGCGGGAAGAAGTCGATGCCCTCCCGCGGGGCGCCCCAGGCGCACGTGACGAGCACCTGGGTCTCCCCCAGGGTCACGACCGCGGCGCCGTGCGCGAGCTTCGCGAGACGGCCGGTTTCGAACGACAGGTCGGTGCCTCCGACCTTGCCGGAGACGGTGATGGGTTCCATGGTTCCTCCTCGAGTTCGTGGGCTGCTCGAGGTGCGGTAGGAGCTCCCTCCTACCGCCGGAGCCCGAGCCGGCCGATCAGCGCGCGGTACCGCTCGATATCGTCGCGCTTGAGGTACTCGAGGAGCCGTCGGCGCTTCCCCACCATCAGGAGAAGGCCGCGGCGCGAGTGATGGTCCTTCCGGTGGGTCTTGAGATGCTCGTTCAGCTCCTCGATCCGCTTGGTGAGGAGCGCCACCTGGACCTCGGGCGACCCCGTGTCGCCCTCGCCCTGCCGGTACTCGGCGATGAGCCCTTGCTTATCTTCCTTCGTGATCATCCGTCGACCAGGGTAGCACACGGCCTCTCGGGCTCCGGGGGGACTACTCGGACACGACGGCCCGCGTCCGCTCCACGTCCCGCTCGATCTGGCGCGAGAGAGCCTCGGACGACTCGAAGCGCTCCTCGTCGCGGAGCCGCTCCCAGAGCTCGATCGCGAGATCCCGGCCCCGGATGTCTCCCTCGAAGCCCAGCAGGAACGCCTCGACGTGGAGGGGCTCCTCGCCGAACGTGGGGTTGATCCCCACGTTGATCGCGGCGGGCCAGGCGCCCTCCTCCAGCAGGCCGCGGCCAGCGTAGACGCCGCGCGCCGGCAGCAGCGCGCGGGGGTCGGTCTGGAGGTTCGCCGTCGGCCATCCCAGGTCGTCGCCCCGGCCCGCCCCCGGCACGACGACCCCGTCGATCACGTGACGGCGGCCGAGCGCGACCCGGGGCCACTCCAGGTCGCCGGCAGCCAGGGCCTCGCGGATCGAGGTCGAGGAGATCCTGCGTCCCTCGACCTCGAGAAGGCCCACGCCTTCGACGGAGAACCCCCGGGCTCGCCCCAGGTCGGTCAGGACCTCGACCGTCCCGGCGGCCCGGTGCCCGAAGGTGAAGTTCGCCCCGACGGTGGCGTGCGCCACGCCCAGCCGCTCCACGAGGACGTCGTCCACGAATCGCTCCGGGGGCCACGAGGCCACCTCGGCGTCGAAGGGCATCACGACGAGGAGGTCGACCCCGAGCTCCTCGATCAGGTGGGCCTTCCGATCGGTGGTGGTCAGGAGGCCGGGCACGTCGCCCGGCGTGAGGACCTCGCGTGGGTGGCGGTCGAAGGTGACGGCCACCGGCCGGAGGTCCCGCTCCTCGGCCGCGGCCACTAGGCGGCGGATGACCGTCTGGTGGCCGCGGTGGACGCCGTCGAAGAACCCGATCGTGACGGCGCACGGACCGTCCGGGCGGACGGCCTCAAGCTCCGTGATCACCTCCATCGCGGAAGTGAGGGTAGCGCAGGCCTCAGCCGGCCAGGACCACGAGCGGGCGGGCCCTCGGGCCCTCGTCCTGCCAGACCCCGATCAGCCGCCCGTCGGCGTCGAAGACGGCGTGGGGCCCGTCGTGGCCGGAGGGCCCGAGGGCCCGCCCGTGCCGCGCCGCTCGGGCCTCCTCCTCGTCGAGCTCCACCCGCGGCAGGTGAACCACGGCGCGCTCGATCGGGAGGGGCGCCTCCACCCGCTCCGGGGGCGCGGCCTGGGCGATCCGATAGGGACCGATCCGGGTGCGGACGAGCCTGGTCAGGTGGGCGCCGCACCCCAGGCGCGCGCCCAGATCCGCGACGAGCGAGCGCACGTAGGTGCCGCTTGAGCACACCACGCGGAAGTCCAGTTCGGGCGCCTCGTACCGCGCGAGCTCGAATGTCTCCACGCGGACCCGCCGGGCCGGGGCCTCCACGGCCTCCCCCCTGCGAGCCGCCCTGTAGAGCCGCTCCCCGCCCACCCGCACGGCGGAGTACGCGGGCGGCCGCTGGTCGATCTCGCCCGTGAGCGAGGCCATCGCGTCGCGAAGGGCCCTCTCGTCCACCGCGACCGGGGCCTCCCGGACGACCTCGCCCTCGGCGTCCAACGTGTCGGTCTCCACGCCCAGACGGCCGGTCCCCTCGTACTCCTTCTCCAGGCCCGACAGGAACCGCAGGAGGCGCGTGGCCCTCCCCACGCCCATCACGAGGAGCCCCGTCGCCATGGGATCGAGGGTCCCGGCGTGTCCCACCTTCCGCGTGCCCAGCGCCCGCCGGACCTGATCCACGGCGTCGTGAGACGTGATCCCCTTCGGCTTGTCGACGAGGACGATCCCCTCGGGCCCGCTCACCGCGGCTGCCTAGGTCGCCGCCTGGCGCAGGGCCTTCCGCAGCGCGGCGACGGCCTCGTCCAGGCCGCCCTCCCATGAGTAGCCGGCCGCCAGGCGGTGCCCTCCCCCGCCGAAGGCCTCGGCCACCGCCGCCACGTTCGTGTCTCCGCGGGAGCGGAGCGAGACCTTGAAGCCTCCCTCGCGCTGCTCCTTCAGCACCGCGGCCACGTCCGCCTCCCGGGCCACTCGGATCGCGTCGATCATGTCGTCGGTCTCCTGGATCTGGACACCGGCCTCCTCGAGGTCCTTCCGCGTGATCCAGGTCCAGACCAGGCGGAGATCTCCGTCCAGCTGGGCGCGCTCCAGAGCCTTCCCCATCACGCCCAGCGCGGCGAACGAGCCGTCCTCGTAGAGGGCCTGGGCCAGGCGGGCGTGGTCGAAGTCCCGCTCCCGGAGCGCCGCCCCCACCCGGAGCGTCTCGGGCGTGGTCGCCTCGTACTGGAACCGCCCGGTGTCGGTCACGACGCCCGCGTACAGCGACTTCGCGTCCTCGTCCGACATCCCGCCTCCCATGCGCTCGATCAGCCGGAAGACGATC
>DASUTW010000232.1:0-3541 GCA_036374395.1 Actinomycetota bacterium | reverse complement strand
GATCTCGGGCAGCGTTCCCTGGGCTTCCTGTGGTCGATGCAGGGCGTCGGCGCGCTGCTCGCCTCGATCCTGCTGATCGGGCTTCGGCGGGCGACCGGCGCGGAGATGGTGGTGATCGCGTTCGGCGTCCTGATCGCGGGGGCGGGGCTCCTTGTGTACGCGGCGACCGGCGTGTTCGGGGTGGCGATCCCGGGCGCGATCCTGTTCGGGTTCGGGTTCCCCCTCTTCTACTCCACGGGCCAGGCCCTGATCCAGCGGATCTCGAGCGCGCCGGGGAAGGTCAGCGCCGTCTTCGTCGTGATCAGCGAGGTGGGGCCCCTCGTGGCGGCGCTCGGCATCGGCGTCCTGGGGCGGGTGGACGTGCAGGTGTGGCTCGTCGGCGCCGCGGGGGGCCTGCTCGTGTTCGGCGGGATGGGTCTGTGGGCCTCGCGCCGTCCCGCCCTCCTTGTGGAGGAGGCCCCCGCGAGCGCGTCGTGATCCGTCCTCCCGAGCCCATCCTCCACGTGGACATGGACGCGTTCTACGCGTCGGTCGAGGTCCTGAAGGACCCCGCGCTGAAGGGGAAGCCGGTCGTCGTGGGAGGCTCCGGGTCGCGCGGCGTGGTGATGTCGGCCTCCTACGAGTCGCGGCGGTTCGGGGTGCGGTCGGCGATGCCGGCGGCCCGGGCCCGCCGCCTCTGCCCGGAGGCGGTCTTCGTCCGCCCCGACTTCTCGTCCTACCGGGCCTACGCCACGCGCCTCCGCGAGATCTTCCTCTCGTTCACGCCGCTCGTGGAGCCCCTCTCCCTGGACGAGGCGTTCCTCGACGTGGGGGGCGCCTCCCGGCTGTTCGGGGAGCCGGTCGAGATCGCGGAGAAGGTCCGGGCGCGCGTCCTCGAGGAGACCGAGCTCGTCTGCTCCGTGGGCGTGGCGCCGAACAAGTTCCTGGCGAAGATGGCCTCCACCCAGGCCAAGCCCAACGGCCTGCTCGTGGTGCCCGCGGGCGGCGTCGAGGCGTTCCTTCATCCGCTCCCCGTGGACGCGCTGTGGGGCGTGGGAGAGAAGACCGATGAGCTGCTCCGGCGGCTGGGGGTGCGGACGATCGGAGAGCTGGCCGCGACCTCGCCGCGCGTCCTGGAGCGGGTGCTGGGGGAGCAGCAGGGCCGGCACCTCGCCGCGCTGGCCCGCGGCGAGGACGACCGTTCGGTGATCCCGTACGAGGCCCCGAAGCAGGTGAGCCACGAGGAGACCTTCGACCGGGACCTCGACGCCGAGGACGACGTCCGTCGGGAGCTGCTGCGGTTATCGTTCCGGGTGGCGGCGCGCCTGCGGAAGGAGGGGTACCGCGCGAGGACCGTGACCCTCAAGGCCCGGCTCGCCAGCTTCACGACCCTCACCCGGTCGAGGACGCTGCCCGACCCGACCGACGTAGGCAACGACCTCTACCGGATCGTAGCGGAGCTCTTCGGGGCGCTCCCCTCACGCGGGCGCCTGCGGATCCGCCTGCTGGGCGTTGCGGCGGCGGGCCTGCGCCCATCGGGCGTGGACCAGCTCGCGCTGGTCCGGGCCGGCCGCTGGGACGACGCGGAGCGGGCGCTCGATCGGATCGAGCGGCGGTTCGGCGAGGGCGCCGCGTTCCCGGCCTCGCTCCTCGACCGGGGCCGGTCCCGTGGTTGAGGGGACCCCCAAGGTGGGGTACTCCCTATAATTGGGCGCGAGGAAAGGAGCGGCCGGCATGCCCCTGTCGGATCACGAGCAGCGCATCCTCGAGGAGATCGAGAAGCGCCTCCGGGAGGAGGACCCCCGCCTGGCCGAAACCGTGGCCAAGGCCACCGTCCACGCCCACATCGTGCGTCGGGTCCGCCTCGGCATCGTCGCCTTCGTGGCGGGCTTCGTGATGCTGATGCTGTTCATGGTGTCGATCTGGGTGGCGCTGGCGGGTTTCGGCGTGATGCTCGCGTCGGCGCTCTTCGTCTACCACACGATCCGGCGGATGGCCCACGACCAGATGGAGGCGGCCCGTCGGGAGGGAGGGCCGTCGGTGATCGGGTCCCTGGCCCGCCTCGTCGACCGCTTCCGCGGCCGCTCGGAGCCTCCCGCCGACCAGCGCTGAATCCCTTTTCTTGCTTGCGCACCGGGTCCCCGTTGCCGTACAACTACGTCTACCACTTCCCCCGGGGGCCATGCGGTCGGAAAGCTCCCGCCCGGGCGAGTTCGATCGGAGGTTCGATGGAGGGCTTCACGTCGCACCAGGCATCGCGCCTGACGGGCTGCACCCGCAGACAGCTTCGCTACTGGGACGAGATCGGGCTCGTGAACCCGTCGGTGCAGAGCACCGGCGGACGGCCCGGCGTCCCGCGCCTCTACTCGTTCCGCGACCTCATCGCGCTGAAGGTCGTGAAGTCGCTGCTCGACGGGGGGATGTCGCTGCAGCGCGTCCGTCGCGCCTACGGGTTCCTCCGCGAGCGCGCGGGGATGGACGTGCACCTGTCCGAGGTCAAGCTCATCACCGACGGCAAGAGCATCTTCAAGGTGGCCCGCCGGGAGGGTGAGATCCTCGACGCGCTCAGGAACGGGCAGATGGCCTTCTTCGTGGCGCTGGATTCGATCGTGCGATCGATCGACGCCGAGGTCGAGGAGTTCCGGCAGGACCGGCGCCAGTTCGAGCGGGCGCTGCGGGAGGCCACGAGGCAGGTCCAGGTCGAGGCGGCTACCTAGTCGCGGGCGGGGCGGATCGCCCCCACGAGCGCGCGGCCCCGCCCCGCGTGCCGCCGCAGATCGGCGGTGAGGATCTTGAGGGCGTCGGCGGCGAGACGCGCCTCCGCGGCGTCCACGTCGTCGCTCCCGTAGGCCGCGCGGGTCACGAGCCCCGTCATCCGCTCCAGGTCGCCGTCTCGCAGCGTGATCGTGCCGCGGAGGCGCGCCTCGTACTCCAGCAGGGTCTCCTCGGGACGGCGCTCGAGCCCCACGTCCGCGGCCCGCTCCTCCAGCACGTCGAAGGCCGCCAGGACCGCCTCCCTCGGAGACGAGGCGCGCCGCAGGCGGCGCCGGCGTGAGATCCACTTCCAGGTCGGCACGCCGCCGATGGCCAGGAGCACGAGCAGGAGGCCCAGGACGATCCGGGGCCAGAGCGATGTGGGCTCCTCCTCCTCGAGCTGGAGGCGCGCGGCCGGGCCGATCCCGAACCGCCGCTCCACGTGGTCCAGGCGCGGGTCCTGGGCCTGGAACCGACCGCCCTGCTGCGTGGCCGCGTCCGGCCCCTGCCCCGTGCCGGGGAGCTCCGGCAGGGGCGCTGTGAGGTGGGAGGCGGTGGGGTTGTCGCGCGTCGGCGTGGGCTCGAACGGGAGCCACCCGTAGAGCGGGAAGTACATCTCGACCCACGCGTGAGCCTGCTCGGTCGTCACCCGGAAGACGCCGTCCTCGTCGGCGTCCCCGGCGGTGAACCCGATCGCCACCCGCGCCGGGTAGCCGAGGAGGCGCAGCATCACCGCCATCGTCCCCGCGAACTGCTCGCAGTACCCGCGACGCGCCGCGAGGAAGTTGAGCATGTCGTTCGTGCCGTG
>DASUTW010000231.1:0-2375 GCA_036374395.1 Actinomycetota bacterium | reverse complement strand
TGGATCGGCGCCGCGGAGGCCACCGCGATCGCGCTGGCGATGCAGGGCGTCACGCCGATGCGGCCCATGACCCACGACCTCTTCAAGAACGTCCTGGACGAGCTGCACGTGGCCCTGGAGAAGATCGAGATCACCGAGCTCCAGGAGGGCACGTTCTACGCGATGCTGCACCTCCAGCGCAACGGCTCGAGCCACGAGGTCTCCTCCCGCCCCAGCGACGCGATCGCCTTGGCCGTTCGCACCGGCGTCCCGATCTTCGCCGCCGAGGACGTGCTCGAGGCGGCCGCCGTGGAGATCCACGACGACGACGCCGAGGAGGAGGTCGAGCGCTTCAAGCAGTTCCTCGAGGACGTCACCCCGGAGGACTTCGCCGAGGAGTAGGGGCTGGCCCGGGCGACGGCGGGCGGCCTATCATCGGCCGTGGCCGACGACCAGGCGGCGTTCGAGGCTCTTCAGGCCAAGCTCGTCCCGCTCTGGAGCTCGATCGAGTCCTTCAACCCCGATCCCCAGACGATCGTCGTCGTCCCCGCGCTGCCACCGGGGATCTTCTCGGGCTCGCGGGTCCAGGCCTACGAGGAGCGCTATCTGTTCCTCCTCCTGCTCCTGCGCCAGCCGAACGCGCGGATGATCTACGTCAGCTCGATGCCGATCGACCCTCTGATCCTCGACTACTACCTCGGCCTGCTGCCCGGGGTGATCCCCAGCCACGCCAGGGAGCGGCTGTTCGCCGTGGCCCCCGGCGACGGGTCCGACGCCTCGCTGAGCGACAAGCTGCTGGCGCGGCCCCGTCTCCTGGGCCGGATCCGGAGCCTGATCCCCGATCCCGACCGGGCCCACCTCGTCCCGTTCTTCGCCACGGAGCGGGAGCGGCGCCTGGCCCTGGCCCTGGGGATCCCGATGTACGCGGCCGACCCTCGCTTCGCGCGGTTCGGGACGAAGAGCGGGTGCCGGCGGCTCTTCTCGGAGGAGGGCGTCCCACACCCTGCGGGCAGGGAGGGCGTCCGCGACCTCGACGACGTGGCCGCCGCGATCGAGGAGCTGCGTCGGCAGCGGCCGGGCATGCGGGCCGCGATCGTGAAGCTCGACGAGGGCGTCTCCGGGATGGGCAACGCCACCGTCGACCTGGAGGGGCTGCCCGATCCGGACGGCGCGTCGGCCGGGGACGCCCTGGCCGAGCGCGTGCGGACGATGTCGACGGAGGTCGGAGAGCCGGTCGAGGCGTACGCCGAGCGCCTGGCGGGGGAGGGCGGGATCGTCGAGGAGCGCGTGGAGGGCGCCGACGTCCGGAGCCCGAGCGTCCAGATGCGCGTCTCCCCGTTGGGGAAGCTCGAGGTCCTCTCCACCCACGACCAGCTGCTGGGAGGCCCGAGCGGGCAGACCTACCTCGGCGCCCGCTTCCCGGCCGACCCGGAGTACGCTCCGATGATCTCTCGGGAGGGCCGCAAGGTGGGGGAGCGGCTGGCGGCGGAGGGGGTGATCGGGCGCTTCGCCGTGGACTTCGTCGTGACGCGGGACGTCGGCGCGTGGCAGCCCTACGCGATCGAGGTGAACCTCCGGAAGGGCGGGACCACCCATCCGTTCCTCACGATGCAGTTCCTCACCGACGGGTCGTACGACGAGACGACCGGGGCCTTCACGGCCCCCAGCGGGAGGGCGAAGTCCTTCGTGGCCAGCGACCACGTCGAGTCGGATGCCTATCGCGGGCTCACGCCCTCGGACCTCTTCGATCTGGCGGTCCGCCGCGGCCTCCACTTCGACCCCGCGCGGCAGTGCGGC
The DNA here is from genome assembly GCA_036374395.1 of Actinomycetota bacterium. Classification (GTDB taxonomy): domain Bacteria; phylum Actinomycetota; class UBA4738; order UBA4738; family CALAEC01; genus DASUTW01. Next base: position 599 of record DASUTW010000231.1, on the reverse strand, counting down.
GTCGTCTTCCACATGATGACGGCCCTGCCCGAGCACGGGCAGACGGGCCTGACGGCGGTGGGCGACAGCTCTCAGGAGGCCGACGACCTGTACCGCCGGACCGTGGAGGTCCTGGACGAGGAGACGCGGGGCGCCTACGCGCCGGATGCTTGACCCCCCCGGGTCCCGACGCTAGGCTCGGCCACACTCTCGTAATTACGGTAATGTGACTGGGAGAGGTGGCCATGGCGACGACCGAGACGGGATACCGCGCCCCCGAGGTGGTGAAGCTCGTGGGCGTCACCTACCGGCAGCTGGACTACTGGGCGCGCACCGAGCTGGTGAAGCCCAGCGTGCGGGACGCCAACGGGTCGGGGACCCAAAGGCTCTACGGCTTCCAGGACCTGGTGCTGCTCCGCTCGATCAAGAACCTGCTGGAGACCGGTGTGACCCTCCAGAAGATCCGGAAGGCGGTGGATTTCCTCCGCGGGCACCTCGGCGAGGCGCCCCAGGAGATGACCCTCCTCTCCGACGGCCGGAACATCTACGCCGCCAAGTCGAGGGACGAGATCATCGACCTGATGCAGCAGGGTCAGGGGACGATGTTCACCCTCCAGGTG
>DASUTW010000230.1:0-4214 GCA_036374395.1 Actinomycetota bacterium | reverse complement strand
GACCTGCTGGCGATGAAGCCGGGGCGCCTGCGCGCGGTGCGGTGGGCCGAGGCCTCGATCGTCTTCCAGGGCGCGATGCACTCGATGAACCCGGTCCAGCGGGTGGGCGACCAGATCGCGGAGGCGATGGTCCTGCACGGGGCGGCGCCGGACAACGGAGTGCGGAAGGAGGTGGGCGGGCTGCTGGAGCGCGTCGGGCTGCCCGCGCGGCGGGCCCGCGACTTCCCACATGAGATGAGCGGCGGGCAGCGCCAGCGGGTGATGATCGCGATGGCGCTCGCGTGCTCGCCCTCGCTGGTGATCGCAGACGAGCCCACGACCGCGCTCGACGTGATGGTCCAGGCCCAGGTGCTGACGCTGCTGCGGGACCTCCAGCGGGACCTGGGGCTTGCCCTGCTGTTCATCACGCACGACCTCTCGGTGCTCGTGGAGCTCTGCGACCGGATCGCGGTGATGTATGCGGGACGGATCGCGGAGGAGGGGCCGGCCCGAGCCGTCTTCGACGACGCGAAGCACCCGTACGCGGCGGCGCTGTCGGGGGCGTTCCCGCGGATCGGGGATCCCGCGTACCGGGGGTCGCCGGGCGGGCTGGGGGGCGACCCGCCCGATCCGGCCGCGCTGCCGAGCGGGTGCCCGTTCCACCCGCGGTGTCCCATGCGGTTCGAGCCGTGCGACGGGGAGGAGCCGGGGCCGTTCCCCGCCGGCGACGGGCGGCGGGCGGCCTGCTACCTGCTGGAGCCGGGCCGATGAGTGGCCGCGGCCTCCTGCCCGCCGGCGTTCACCGCCATGGACCGGGGCCCAGGGGGGTGCCTCGCATGGGTGTCCGCTATCCCGGTCACCTGTCCGCTATCCGAACCACCCCTGGGAGCCGGGCACCATGAGCGACTCGCCGCTCACCGCGCCACAGGCCCCCGGCACGACCGAGGCCCCGCTCCTCGAGGTCCGTGACCTCCACGTCCACTTCCGCGGGCGCGTTGGGCTGGGCGCTGGCTTGCTCGGCCGCAAGGGCTCCCAGGCTCGAGCGGTGGACGGCGTCGATCTCTCGATCCGGCGGGGCGAGGTCCTCGTCCTGGCCGGCGAGTCCGGCTGCGGCAAGACCACGCTGGCCCGGACGATCATGGGGCTCGAGAAGCCCACCTCGGGCCGGATCCTCTTCGAGGGGAAGCCCGTCCGCCCCCGCGACCTCCGCGCCTACCGCCGGCAGGTCCAGATGGTCTTCCAGGACCCGACCGGGTCGCTCAACCCTCGCCAGACGATCTACGAGACGGTGGCCGAGGGCCTCCGCATCCACGGGATCCACGACGAGGAGGAGCGCCGCGTCGCCGACGCGCTGTCGGCCGCGGGCCTCCGCCCCCCGGAGGCGCTGTTCCTGCGCTATCCCCACGAGCTGAGCGGGGGCCAGCGCCAGCGCGTCGTGATCGCGGGCGCGCTCGCGCTCGAGCCGAGCGTGATCGTCGCGGACGAGCCCGTCTCGATGCTCGACGCCTCGGTCAAGGGCGAGATCCTGAAGCTGCTGCTCGGCCTGCGCGAGCGCCTCGGGCTGACGGTCCTGCTCGTGACGCACGACCTCGGCGTGGCCTGGACGGTGGCCGACCGCGTCGCGGTGATGTACCTCGGGAAGATCGTGGAGCTCGGCCCGGCCGAGCGGGTGCTCAGCGAGCCGGCCCACCCGTACACGAAGGCGCTGCTCGAGGTGGCCCCGGAGCACGGAGGGCCCAGGACGCTTCTGACGGGCGAGCCCCCCGACCCGACGCGGATCCCCGAAGGGTGTCGCTTCCACCCCAGGTGCCCGGTGGTGGCATCGGGTCGAGCAGCGGCCGCAGGGATCGAGGAGCGCTGCCGCGGCGAGATCCCCCTCCTCCGCGAGGTCGGACGAGACCACCTCGCCGCCTGTCACTACGCGTAGCCGCGGCGCCCGTCTCGCATGGGGAGAACTCCCGATTCCCCGCGCCCCTCATCGCCCCTAGCGTCGGAACTGAGGGTCATCGCTGGATGCGTGTGCCCGCAGGGAGGCGAGACACCATGAACGAGAACGAGAGCAGGACGCGATGGGGAGCGGCGGTCGTCGCCCTCGCCCCGCTGGTGATGGCGGCCGGGCTGTTCGCCCACCCGTTCATCGCCGTCGTCGTGGATGAGGCGGCGCTGGCCGAGGCCGTCACGTCCGATCCGACGAGGTGGGCGCTCGCGCACTTCGTGTTCGCCATCGGAGCCGTCCTCCTGACCCTCGCCTTCGTGGTGATGCGGAGCTACCTGCGTCACGCGGGCGAGGACCGCTGGAGCCGCTGGGCCCTGCCGTTCGCCGTGCTCGGGAGCGGGCTGTTCGCCATCCTCCCGGGGCTGGAGTTCGCGCCGTACGCCGCGTCCGAGGTCGGCGCCGACATCCAGGCGACCCAGGAGGCTCTCGTCCCGTTCTTCTTCCCACTGTTGGTGAGCGGCGGAGTGCTCTTCGCCATCGGGGCCTACGGCTTCGCGCGGGCCATCGTGGCCAGTGGGGTCATGAGCAGAGGGATGGCCTTGGTGGCTGCGACCTCGCTCATCGTCCTGGCGATCGCCCGCTTCGTGCCCCTGGGCGTGGTGCAGTTCTACGTGCACGGCGCAGCGGCCCTCGTGGCTCTGTTGCCGATCGCGCTGACGATGTGGGGCCGGCCCGAGGCCCAGATGGTCGGCCAGCCGGCCACCGGTTGAGCCGGTCCCCTGATGGGAGACTCGTCCCCTCTTCTGGGGGACAAGTGGCCCCATCGGGGCTCCGACGCCTACGGTCACACTCTCGACCAGGAGGTGTCGGGATGGGTCGTGCGAGGCGGAGGGCGAGTGCCCTGGCGATCGGTGCGGGAGCAGCGTGGGGAGCCCTGTACTGGCTCGGGCGGACGTGGGGGTCCACGCGCGAGGAGCGGAGGCGCTACTTCCCGGGCGATGAGATCGTCGAGCCGGCCAAGGTCGTCACGAACCACGCCGCCACCCTCCGCGCGACGCCCGAGGAGATCTGGCCGTGGCTCCTCCAGGTCGGGTGGCACCGGGGCGGCTGGTACACGTACCGCTGGGTGGACCGACTTCTCTTCCCCGCGAACCGGCCGGCCGCGGACTCGATCCTCTCCGAGTATCAGGACCTGAAGGTCGGCGACCGCATCCCCGACGGGCCGCCCGAGTCGGGCTGCTTCTTCGAGGTCGAGATGCTCGAGCCGCACAAGGTGATGGTGCTGCACTCCTGGACCCACCTCCCGCCGCAGGTGCGCGAGGCCCGGCTCGACTGGACGTGGACCTTCCACCTCGAGCCAGTCGGCGAGCGCGAGACGAGGTTCGTGTTCCGCGTGCGCGGAAACCTCGAGCCGCTCTGGATGCGGCTCCTCTACCACCTCGCGATCGTCCCGGCCGACTTCGTGATGGGCCGGAGCATGTGCCTCGGCCTCAAGCAGCGCGTTGAGCGCTAGCATGAAGAAGCATGGGAAAGAGGGCATCAGAGAAGCCGCGACTCCTGTCGGGCGGCAACCCGCAGGTTCCGAAGGGCGACGGTGACGAGCCCGTCCAGACCTACATCGCTGCGATGCCCGGCTGGAAACGCGATGTCGGCCGCTATCTGGACGACCTCATCGAGCGCACCGTCCCCGACGTGCGGAAGGCGGTCCGCTGGAACTCGCCCTTCTACGGCATCGAGGGCAAGGGATGGTTCCTCAGCTTCCACTGCTTCACCAGGTACGTGAAGGTGACCTGGCTCAACGGCTCATCGTTGGACCCCCTCCCCCCCGGGGAGTCCAAGCATGAGGGCGTGCGCTACCTCGACCTCCACGAGGATGAAGACCTCGACGAGCAGCTCATCGGGAGCTGGATCCGTCAGGCCGCCGGGTTGCCCGGCGACGAGACCTTCTGAGAAGGCGCGCTCGGCTGCGATCCTGTGCGGTGGACATGACCGCCGTGAGGTCTTGATCGCCTGGGGGACGAACCCATCAGTGGTGGTCCCGGGGGACGTCTTCGGACCAAGTGCGCTCGCGGATCGTCTCGCCGTTCTCGGTGAGGCGTCTCGAGACGGCGGTGTGGAAGCGCTCGGGGTCGCCGGCCACGGAGATCTGCACGTCCAGGCGGAGGGTCCGACCGTCCAGCTCGATGATCGTCTCGGCGACCCCGAGCGCTTCCGCGAAGGCCGGACGCTCCGTGTCCACCTCGTGCCGCAGGCGCTCACGGAAAAGCTCGCGACCCCACGGGAAGATCAGCCGCTCCTC
>DASUTW010000229.1:0-5646 GCA_036374395.1 Actinomycetota bacterium | reverse complement strand
GCCGCTCCGCGGCGGGCGCCTCTCACTTCACCTTGAAGCCCTCGAAGGCGTTGCGGCACGCCCGGCAGAAGTGGGCCGCACGGCACGGCGTGGGTCCGAACGACGACTCGGTGACCGTGCGGTCCGAGCCGCAGTACGGGCACGGGATCCCCGCCGGCTTCGCCAGCAGGGGGACGACCACGGCGCCCCGGTCGGGGGGGCCGCCCTCCCAGTGCGGCGAGATGCCGTACTCGCGGAGCGCGGCCTTGCCCTTCTCGGTGATCCGGTCGGTCGTCCAGGGCGGGTCGAAGACGAACCGCATCCGGACCTCGCGGTCCCCGGAGACCTCGCGGACGGCGGCCTCGGCGTCCTCCCCGATCACGTCCTTGGCCGGGCAGCCGACGAACGTGGGCAGGAGGTCCACCTCGACGAGGTCGTCGCGCACCTGGACGCGCTCGACCATCCCCAGATCCACGATCGAGGCGGTGGGGATCTCCGGGTCCATCACGCGCTCCAGGGCGCGGCGCACCCGATCCCGGAGGTCGGCGGCGGCGATCGGCGTCACCAGGTCGCCCCCGGGACCTTCCGGTACAGCATCGTCATCTCCTCCCACAGCTCGTCGAAGTCCTCGGTGTGCTTGCCCCGGCGCCCCCCTGCTCCGGCGAAACCTCCCACGGCAACCCAGCGATCGCCGCGCCGCTCCAGCCCCGGCACCTCGAGCGTCGACCCCTCCTCGGCCTCGCCCGAGGACGTGGGGACGAGCTCCCCCACTCGCTTGTGCCGCGACAGCACGTAGTCGAGCGAGACCGACTCGAGGTCGGCCCCGAGCCCCACGAGCCAGGTGGACAGCAAATCGCTCATGGAGCGGGGCAGGACACCGTCCGCGAGGAGGGCCTCCTCGCCGGGCAGCTCCTCGAACAGGGCCAGGGCCTCGGGCACGGCCTGCTCCAGTCCCTCGGACAGATGCTCCCGGGCCTGGACCGGCCCCTCGGCCAGGCGCCGGAACCAAATCCGGGCGTGCTCCACGTGGTAGCGCTCCTCGAGGCGGATCGTCTTGACGGCGGCGGCCAGGTCGGCGTCAGACGACCCCTCGAGCGCGGCGAGCCGGACGTCGTCGGCCGTGTCGTACAGGTACTGGCGGGCCACCGTGTAGCCCCAGTGCCCGTTGGGCCGCTCGCAGATCACGGCGTGGCGGTACTCGCCGGGCGAGCGGCCCAGCGCGAGCTCGTCCACCCCACGGCCGGCCAGCGGCTCGGCCAGCTCGAGCAACACCCTGGCGTGGGCGATCTCGTCCTGGGCGATCGAGCTGAAGGCGAGGTCCTCCTCGAGGTGCGGGGCCCAGCCCGTCCACTCGGAGTGGCGGTGCCCGATGACCAGCTCGTCGTCGGCCAGCGCGAGCAGGAGGATCAGACGGGGGTCGTCCTCAGGCACGGGCGGTCTCCTCGGCGTCGCCCTGCTTCGCGGAGCGTCGCTGGCGGCGGTCCGGAGGCCGCGGGCGGTCGATCACGAGTCCGCGCTCGCGCATCTGCTCGTGGATCCTGCGGTGCTTGCCGCCGACCCCGGCGAACGAGTCCATCCTGCGGAACTCCCGGTCGATCACGCCGCCGATCCCGGTCGGGTCGGGGACCTCGATCAGGTCCTCGGTGTCGCGGCGGCGGACCGCGTAGGTCTCGCCCTCGCGGCGCCGGAAGAGGGACTCGCGGGCCAGCAGGATGGCGAAGTCGGCGTCCGGCGCCTTCACCCCGCCGACGACCTCCCAGTCGGCGCCGGCGCGACGGCGCTGGAGGACGTCCCACACGATCATCGCGTCACACCGCGGCCGCGGGGATCCTGTCGAACGTCTCCCGCACCCACGCGTGGTGGTCCCAGATCGCCTTCCGCCAGAAGAGCCTCGTCTGGGTCATCGGGCCGTTGCCCTTGACGACCTGCCAGAACTCGTCCCAGTCGGGGTCGGACCAGATCCACTCCCCCGCCTCCTCGTCGTAGCGAAGCTCGGAGTCGGGGACGCTGATCCCGAGGTCCCACAGCTTGGGGACGTAGGTGGAGAAGAACTCCTGGCGCAGATCCTCGTTCGTCCGGGTCTTGATGCCCCAGTAGAGGAGGACGTCCTTGTCCGGCTTCGAAGGCGGTCCGAAGAAGTGCATGATCGGCTTCCACCAGCGGTTGACCGCGTCCTGGAACATCTCGCGCTGCTCGTCGGTGCCGGAGACGAGCTCGAGGGTGAGGTCCTCGCCGTGGCGCAGATGGAGGGACTCCTCGGCGCAGATCCGCTTCATGGCCCGGACGTAGGGGGCGTACGAGCAGTCGAGGAGGGCCTTCTGCGTGACGAGCGCGGCGCCGTCGATCAGCCAGCCGATCACGGCCACGTCGCCCCAGGTCTCGGCCGGGTAGTGGAAGACGTTGTGGAACTTCGTGCGGCCGTTGACGAGATCGTCGAACATCTGCTCCCGCGACTTCCCGAGGTCCTCGGCCACGCGGTAGAGGATCTGTCCGTGGCCCGCCTCGTCCTGCACCTTCGCGGTCAGCGAGAGCTTGCGGCGGAGAGACGGGGCTCGGGGGATCCACTCGCGCTCGGGCAGGCAGCCCATCACCTCGGAGTTGGCGTGCATCTCGATGAACTTCAGGGCCGACCGACGGTACTCGTCGGGCATCCAGTCGCCGGCCTCGATCTTCTCACCCGCGTCGATCCGGGCCTTGAACTCGGCGGTGCGCTCCTCGTAGCTCGTCATGGGATGCGTCCTCCTCGCCCCTCATACTACCCGGCGCCCGAGCCGACCATCCGGGCTAGGATGCCTCGATGGCGATCGAGGTGCGGGCGCTGGCCGAGGAGGAGCTCGAGGACGCCCTGCCGCTGATCGCCGGGTATCAGGTCTTCTACGAGGCCCAGCCGGACGACGAGCACAACCGAGGGTTCTTCCGTCGGTTCCTGGCGCCCAGCGACGAGGGGCTCCTGCTCGGCGCCTGGGAGAACGGCCGGCTGGCCGGCTTCGCCACGATCTACTGGACCTACTCCTCGACGCTACCGGGCGACATCGCGTTGATGAACGACCTGTTCGTGGCGGAGGACGCGCGGGGCCGAGGGGTCGGCGAGGCGCTGATCGACGCGTGCGTCGAGGCGGCCCGCGAGCGGGGGCTCCCCATCCTCGAGTGGTACACGGCCACCGACAACCACCGGGCCCAGCGGCTCTACGACCGCTACCCGGGAGCGGAGAAGACCACCTGGCACGCCTACGACGTCGAGGCGGCGGGCGAGAGCGCCTCGGCCACCGACCGCAGGGGGCCGTCGACGAGCCGGTAGTAGACCCACCTGCCGCGGCGCTCGCGCTCCAGCAGGCCCGCCTCGTGCAGCACCTTCAGGTGGTGGCTGACGGTCGGCTGGGAGAGCCCCATCGGCTCGGTGAGGTCGCAGACGCACGCTTCGCCGCCGGGCCCGGCGCCGATGATGCTGACCAGGCGGAGGCGGGCCGGATCGGCCAGGACGCGGAGGGCCGATGCCAGCCGCTCGGCGTCGTCCTCCTTCAGAGGCGCCAGGAGCAGCGGCGGGCAGCACTCTTCGATCACGGGGATCTCTCGCACGGAACCATATTGACGGTGGTCGATAGAAGCGTCAACGCCCGAACGCCAGGCGGCCGAGCGCGTCGGGATCGGCCGGCGGCTCCTCCCCCACCAGCGGCTCGGACGCGAACAGCTTGAGCGCGGTGGCGGCCCGGTCGTCCCCGTGGACGTCGAGCGCCCAGTCGGCGGCCTCGCACAGCAGGGCGGCCTGGTAGGTGCGGGCCATCCCCCAGGCCAGGCGCCGGGCCTGCGGCTCGTCGGGCTCGGCCATCATGGGTCGGAGCGTCTCCAGGGCGGCGAGGACCCGCGCGGCGGGCTCCTCGAGGAGCGAGGCGGTCGCCGCGCGGGTCCTCGCCGCCACGTCCTCCCCGAACGCCTCCGCCACGCCGGAGGCCCCCAGCGCCCGCAGCACGTCGAGGGCCAGCACGGAGGTCGTCCCCTCCCAGATCGACTGGACGTGGGCGTCCCGAAGGAGCCGTGGGAGACCCGAGTCCTCCAGGTATCCCATCCCTCCGAACGACTCGATCAGGTGGCTCGTGGCCCAGACGCCCTGGCGGCCCAGCGCCATCTTCGTCAGGGGGATCGTCACGCGCGCCAGCTCGGGGACCCCGCTCCCTTGCTCCACCGCCCCCTGCAGCTCGGCGGCCCGGAACGCCAGCGCGTTCATCGCCTCGTACTCGGCCGCCACCCGCGCGATCCATCCTCGATGCACCGGGAGGTCGGCGAGCTTCCGCCCGAAGGCCTCGCGGCGCCCCGCGTAGTCCCGGGCCAGCGACAGCCCGTAGCCGGCCGCCCCGAGGCTCCCCGCCGCGGCGTGCAGCCGCGTCACGTTGAGCATCGCCGCGATCTTGGCCACGCCCCGACCGATCCCTCCGACAGGGGCCGCCACGGTCCCGTCGAGGTCGAGCTCGGCCGTCGGGAGCGCCCTCGTCCCCATCTTGTCCTTCAGCCGCCGGACCGTGATCCCGTTCCAGCGGTCGCCGTCCCGCAGCTCCAAGAGGAAGAGCGACAGGCCGCGGCTCCCCTCCTCGGATCCCTCGGGCCGGCCCAGCGCCAGGGCCACGTCGGCGGTCGTGGCCGACGTGAACCACTTCGTGCCGCGCAGCGCCCACGTCCCGTCGCCCCGATCGCTGGCCACCGTCTCGGTCCTCCCCACGTCCGAGCCGCCCGTCGTCTCGGTCATCCACTGGCCCGAGGCCCAGGCGTCGCTGCGGGCGGTCAGCCGGGGGACGTACCGCTCGGCCAGCTCCGGGTCCTCGTTCAACAACACCCGGACGGCAGCGTCGGTCATCGCCAGGGGGCAGTTTGCGGTCGCCGACACCGGCAGGTAGAGCGACAGCAGACCCATCTGCACCACCCGGGCGTGCTCGCCGAACCGATCCTCGTACGGGAGCGCCACGACGCCTCGCTCCTGCCCGATCTCCACGAGCCGCGTCCACGCGGGGTCCACCTCCACGAGGTCCACCCGCCGTCCCCAGGCGTCGAAGGGCACGTGACGCGGCGGGTTGGCCTCGGCGCGGTTGGCCAGCTCCTGGAGCTCGCCCGTGGCGATCGCCGCCATCTCGGCGAGCTCGGGGAGCGCCTCCTCGAACACCTCGGCCGGGAGCAGCCGCTCCAGCGCGTGGCGCAGGGGACGGTCCTCTCGGAACCGGTCGGGCGGCTGCGGCGGCTCCTGGACGAAGGGGTCCATACCCGGGCATCATCGCACGAGGGCCCCGCGATATAGTGGCCCGACCCGATCCGCGCCCAGGAGGACCGCGTCATGACGGAGACTTACAAGCTCATCCTCGCGGGCCAGGAGGCCGACGCCGCCTCCGGCGACACCTTCGAGAGCACCGATCCCTCCACCGGCAAGCCGTTCGCCACGGTGGCCAAGGCCGGCCCCGAGGACGTGCAGCGGGCGGCCGAGGCCGCGCGGCGGGCCTTCGACGATGGCCCCTGGCCGCGCATGAAGGGCTCCGAGCGGGCCCGGGTCCTGATGGACGTGGCGAGCCGCATCAAGGAGCAGGGCAAGGAGCTCGCGGAGACCGAGGCCCAGGACTCCGGCGGCACGATCCGCAAGGGCCGCTTCTCGGACGTGGCGATGGCGATCTCGACCTTCCGCGTGTACGC
>DASUTW010000228.1:0-17979 GCA_036374395.1 Actinomycetota bacterium | reverse complement strand
GCGCCGCCGCCGTTCGCCGGCGCGTTTCGTATGGAGGTGATTCGGCGTACCGGTTGAACCCCGCATCAACGAGCGGATCCGCGCTCCGCAGGTCCGCCTGGTAGGACCCGATGGCGGGCAGATCGGCATCGTCTCCACACGGGACGCGCTGCGCCAGGCCGACGAGCTGGACCTCGATCTCGTGGAGGTCGCGCCGCAGGCGAAGCCCCCGGTCGCCCGGATCATGGACTACGGGAAGTACAAGTACGAGCGCGACGTCCGGCAGAAAGAGGCGAGGAAGCGGCAGGCGCGGGTGGAGGTCAAGGAGATCAAGTTCCGTCCCAAGATCGACACCCACGACTACGAGACGAAGAAGGGCCACGTCGTGCGCTTCCTCACGGCGGGCAACAAGGTGAAGGTGACGATCATGTTCCGGGGACGCGAGATGGCGCATACCGAGCTGGGGAGGAAGATCCTCGACCGGCTGGTGGGGGACCTGGAGGACATGGCGCAGGTCGAGCAGATGCCGAAGCTGGACGGCAGGAACATGGTGATGGTGATCTCGCCCACGAAGAAGGGGTGAGGGAGGACAGGATGGCGAAGACGAAGACCCACCGAGGCGCCGCGAAGCGCTTCCGCGTGACGCGATCCGGCAAGGTTCTGCACCGGAAAGCGAACCGCGGCCACCTCCTGGGGAAGAAGTCGTCCTCCAGGAAGCGGCGTCTGGCCAGGACCAACGAGGTGACCGCCGAGAGGCGGACCGTTCTGCGACTCCTGGGGAGGCGCTGATGCCGCGCGTGAAGCGAGGCGTCCACGGACGGAAGAAGCGGCGGGAGATCCTGGCCCAGGCCAAGGGTTACCGGGGCGCCCGCTCCCGCAGGTACCGGGTGGCGAAGGAGCAGCTACTCCACTCGGGCGTCTACGCCTACCGTGACCGTCGCCGGCGGAAGGGGGAGTTCCGCCGGCTGTGGATCACACGCATCGGCGCGGCCTCCAGGCAGCACGGGCTGTCCTACTCCCGGTTCATGACCGGCCTGAAGGCCGCGGACGTCGACCTCGACCGGAAGGTCCTGGCCGACATCGCCGCCACCGACCCCGAGGGCTTCGCCGGGCTCGTCGAGGTCGCGCGCCGGGGGCTGGGGGAGTAGGGGCGGGCGGCCGCGGGGCCGTGATCACCTCCACCAAGAACCCGCGCATCGTCGCGGCGGCCAAGCTGAAGAAGCGCGCCTTCCGGGATCGGGAGGCGCGCTTCCTGGTGGAGGGGGCCCAGGTCACCCGGGAGGCGATCGACGCCGGCCGCGTGGAGGTCCTCTTCCACACGACGGACGAGCACGGCCGGGTCGACGCTCTGGTGGACCGGGCCCGGGAGTCGGGGGTGCGGACCGAGGCCGTCACCCAGCAGGTCGTCGAGCACCTCACGTCGACCGTGACCCCGCAGGGCATCGTCGGGGTGGCCACCTACGTGGACGTCCCCCTGGGGGAGCTGCAGCCCGATCCCTCGCTCGTCGCGGTGCTGAGCTCGGTCCGGGACCCGGGCAACGCGGGGACGATCCTCCGCACGGCAGACGCCGCGGGGGCGGACGGGGTGGTCTTCGGCCGCGAGTCGGTGGACGTCTACAACCCCAAGACCGTGCGGGCGTCGGCGGGCTCGCTCTTCCACCTCCCGGTCGCCCGAGACGTGGACGTGGCCGAGGCCCTGGAGGCCCTTCGTCGCGGAGGGCTCCAGGTCCTGGCGACGGCCGCGGACGGGGAGCGGACGATCTACGAGGCCGACCTCTCCCCGCCGACGGCGCTCGTGTTCGGGAACGAGGCGCACGGCCTGGAGCCGGAGATCCGGGCGATGGCCGACGCCACGATCCGCGTGCCGATCCGGGGCCGGGCCGAGTCGCTCAACCTGGCGGCCTCGGCGGCCGTGACGCTGTTCGAGGCCGTCCGAGCCCGAGAGGCGCCCGGCGGGCTCGCCGAGATCGCCGGGCTGATCGGCCCCGCCGGCCACGACCTCCGCTCGCCGCTCACCGCGCTCACGGGGTTCGTGACGACCCTGGGCAGGCGGTGGGACGGGTTCTCCGACGAGGAACGGAGGGAGATCGTCGAGGGCATGGCCCTGGACGGCCACCGGACGGGCGCGCTCGTCCGCCTCGTGGTCGACGCGGTGCGCATCCTCTCGGGGGCGCCCCTCACCTCGACGAGCGATCGCGCGGACGTCGGCGCGGCCGCCAGGTGGCTGGCGGACCTCTTCGCGGCCAGCGAGGACTTCCCCGACGTCGAGGTCGAGGGGGAGGCGCGGGCCCGCTCGGATCCCGACCGGATCCGCGCCCTGCTCTTCGGCCTCGTGGACGGCGCCGTGTGGTGGGGGAGCGAGGGGCCGGTGTCCCTCAGAGTTGCCGAGGAGGGATCGTACGCCGTGGTGGAGGCGTGGCGAGCGGGGAACCGGCAGGACGAGGAGCCGACGGAAGTCCTCGGGTCCCCCGAGCACGGGGGCCGCGTCAGCCTCTACGCGGTGAGGCTCGTGGCGGAGCGCCTGGGGGGGTCGCTGGGGGCCGAGACCGACGGAGGGATCCGGCTCCTCCTGCGCCTGCCCGCCTAGGTCTCCCGCTCGATCAGCGCGCGGAGCGTCTCCAGATCCCGACGGAACGTGCGGTGGATCACCGGCGACATCAGGCGCATCCCGAGCCGTCCGAGGGGCCCGAGCGGCGGACGGAGCGCCTCGCGCCAGAAGAGGTGGGAGCCGCCGGCCGTCACCCCGAGCTCCATCAGGCCCCGCCCGCTCACCCACCCCAGGTGCTCGATCTCGAGGACGGCCGGCGGCTCCCACCTCGTCACCCGGACCAGGTCCCTCGTCGTGATCCCGAGGATCGAGATGGTGGCCTCTGCCTCCACCCCCACGCCTTCCCGCGCCTCGCTGAGGACCCGGAAGGCCCGGGCCTCCTCCATCCAGCGGTCGAGCCCCTCCCAGTCCACGAGGTAGGGCCACACCACCTCGGGGGGCCGGGGGATCTCCACTTCCATCGTGAAGATCAGCAGGCCGCTGGGGTCGGCGTCCGACCAGCGGATCCCTAGCACCGGTGCCGCGTCGGGATGGTCACGGTCAGTAGACTAGCCGTCGACATGGACCCCGCGGAGACGATCGCCGACCTCGATCGGGAGCGCGAGCGCGGCCTCGCCGCGATCGGCGAGGCCGCCTCGCTCGAGGAGCTGCGGGACGCGGAGGTCGCCGTTCTCGGGAGGCGGGCTCCCGTCCCTGCGATCCAGAGGTCCCTCGGCCAGGCCGCGCCGGAGGACCGGCCCAGGCTGGGGAAGGCGATCAACGAGGTGTTCGAGTCCTTCCGCCAGGCCCTCGCGGAGCGGGAGCGGGAGCTCATGGCCGAGCGGGAGCGGGCGGTGGCGGAGGTGGACGCCGTCGACGTCACCCTCCCCGGCAGGCGCCTTCCGATGGGCGCGCTCCACGTCCTGACCCAGACCGAGCGGGCTATGGTCGACGCGTTCGTGGCCCTCGGCTACCGCGTGATGGAGGGGCCCGAGGTCGAGACGGACTGGTACAACTTCCAGGCCCTCAACATCCCGCCCGACCACCCGGCGCGGACGCCCCAGGACACCCTGTACCTCGACGTGCCGGGCGCGTCCGGCCTGCTCCTCCGGACCCAGACCTCTCCGATGCAGATCAAGGCGATGGAGACCCAGCCTCCCCCCCTCTACGTGGTGGTCCCGGGCCGCACCTACCGGAACGACACGCTCGACGCCACCCATTCGCCCGTGTTCCGTCAGGTCGAGGGGCTCGCCGTGGACGAGGGGCTCTCGCTGGCCGACATGAAGGGTACGCTCGAGGCGTGGGCGCGGGCGATGTTCACCCCCCGCCAGCGCGTCCGCCTCCGCCCCGACTACTTCCCCTTCGTCGAGCCGGGGGCCCAGGTCGACGTCTCGTGCTTCGCCTGCGACGGCGCGGGCTGCCGCATCTGCGGGAACGGCTGGCTGGAGATCATGGGCGCCGGGATGGTGCATCCCAGGGTCCTGGAGAACGGCGGCGTGGACCCCGAGCGCTACACGGGCTACGCGTGGGGGATCGGTGTGGAGCGGGTAGCGATGCTGCGTCACGGCATCCCCGACATCCGCCTGTTCTACGAGGGGGACGTCCGGTTCCTGGAGCAGTTCGCCCGGGGCTGGTCATGAAGGTCCCGTACTCCTGGCTGCGGGAGCTCGTCCCCACGTCCCTGTCGCCCGAGGAGGTCGCCGTCGCCCTCACCGAGCACGGTGTCGAGGTGGAGTCCGTCCTCCGGCCCTGGGAGGGGCTGACCGGCGTCGTCGTGGCCCGGGTGCTCGAGGTGAGCGACCACCCGAGGGCGGATCGCCTGTCCCTGGCGGCGGTCGACGCGGGCGGGGAGGAGCGGCGCGTCGTGGTCGGTGTGCGGAACATGGGCCCCGGCGATCTGGTGCCCTACGCGCCGCCCGGCGCGACCCTGCCGGGCCTCGACGGGCAGCTGGAGCGGCGGACGATCCGAGGGGAGACCTCCGACGGGATGCTCTGCTCCCCGAAGGAGCTCGGGATCTCCGCGGACCACGGCGGCATCCTGATCCTGCTCGAGGGGGAGTCGGGGGAGGATGTCGCGGCGTTCCTGGGCCTCGACGATGCGGTGATCGACATCGAGGTCTTCCCCAACCGCCCTGATCTCCTCTCGGTGCTCGGCGTGGCCCGAGAGGTGGCCGCCATCACCGGCGACGAGCTGCGGGTGCCCACCCCGTCCGTCCCCGAGGGGGACGAGAAGGCGGCGGCGGTGGCCTCGGTGCGGGTCGACGACCCGGAGCGGTGCCCCCGGTACCTGGCTCGGGTGATCCGGGGGGTCACCGTCGCCCCATCGCCCCTGCGCGCCCAGATCCGCCTCACGGCGTGTGGGATGCGCCCCGTCTCCAACGTGGTGGACGCCACGAACTACGCCCTGCTGGAGCTGGGGCACCCGATGCACCCCTTCGACCTCCGGACCATCAGCGGCGGCGCGATCGTCGTGCGGCGGGCGACCGACGGGGAGCGGCTCGTGACCCTGGACGGTGTGGAGCGGGCGTTCACGCCCGAGGACCTGATGATCGCCGACCCCCAGCGGGCCGTCGCCGTGGCCGGCGTGATGGGCGGCGACGCCACCGAGGTGGGAGACGCCACGACCGACGTCCTGTTGGAGAGCGCCTACTTCGACCCGCGCGGCGTGCTCCGGACGGCCCGGCGCCTGGGGCTGCGGACCGAGGCGTCGGTCCGCTTCGAGCGAGGAGCGGATCCCGAGGCGGTGGCCGACGCCGCGCTCCACGCGGCCGGGCTCGTCGCGGCATGGGCCGGGGGCACCGTCCTCTCGGGCGAGATCGACGTGGGAAGCTCGCCTCCGCGCCGCCGGGTCGCCGTGCGCCCGCCCAGGGCCAGCATGCTCCTGGGCATGGAGGTCTCCGCCGGCGACATCCTGGACGTGATGGGCCGGCTGGGGATCGAGGGAGAGGAGCGGGAGGGCGCCGTCGAGGTCGAGGTCCCGGGCCGCCGGGTCGACCTCGAGATCGAGGCCGACCTGATCGAGGAGGTGGGGAGGGTCCGGGGCTACGACGCCCTGCCCTCGACCCTTCCCGGGGTGGCCCAGGCGGGCGGGCTCGACCCCGAGCAGCGGGCCCTGCGCCGCATCGAGGACGCGCTGGTCCGCACGGGCCTCATGCAGATCCACTCGGTGAGCTTCGCCTCGACCGAGGACCTCGAGCTGTTCGAGGACGAGCGGGCCGCGGGCGTCCGGGTGGCCAACCCCGTCTCCGAGGAGCAGGGGTTCCTGCGATCGAGCCTCCTCCCCGGCCTCCTGCGGGCGGCCGCGCTCTCGATCGGCCACCGCCGGGCGGCGGTGCGCCTCTTCGAACGAGGGCACGTGATGCGGCTGGAGGAGGGGGTGGTCGAGGAGGACGCCGTGGCCGCCCTGCTGACCGGCCCGGCCCTCGAGGCGTGGCCGGCGGAGCGCCGCCCCCAGGACGTCCTCGATGCGAAGGGCGCGCTGGAGCATCTCCTCGAGGAGCTCGGGGTGGACGGATGGAGCCTGGGCGATCCGCCGGGGCCTCCGTACCATCCGGGCCGGTCGGCCCGCGTGCTGCTGGACGGGGAGGCGATCGGCGAGCTCGGCGAGCTGCACCCCTCGGTGGGGGAGCGGTTCGACGTCCCCGGGCGGGTGGCCGTCTTCGAACTCCGGGCCGCCCCTCTCGTGGCCGCGGGCGCGGGGCTCGTCGAGCTCCGGCCCGTCTCCCGCTTCCCCCCGGTCCGCCGCGACCTCGCGTTCGTCGTGGACCGGTCGGTGCCGGCCGCGGACGTGCGGGCCTCGCTCGTGGACGCGGCGGGCCCGCTCCTCGACCGCGTCCTGCTCTTCGACGTGTACGATGGCGAGCCGCTGCCCGAGGGGAAGCGGTCCCTGGCGTTCGCCGTGGACCTCCGGGCCGCCGACCGCACGCTGACCGACGAGGAGGCCGAGGAGCTCGTGGCCGCGATCGAGGCCCGGCTGGCGTCGGACGTCGGGGCCGAGCTGAGAGCGGGGTGAAATGAAGGAGAACCTCACGAGGGACGAGGCCGCCGGCCGCGCGGCGCTCGTCCGGGACGTCGCCTACCAGATCCACCTCGACCTGACGGGCGCCGAGCAGTTCCGGTGCGAGACCGTGATCCGTTTCGTCGCCGAGCCCGGGGCCTCGACGTTCCTCGACTGCACGGCGGCGGAGGTGCACGCCGCGGAGCTGAACGGTGAGGCCCTCCCCGACGGCGCGGTCGGCGAGCACCGGATCGCGCTGGGCGGCCTCGCCGAGCGGAACGAGGTGCGGGTGGTGGCCGACATGGCCTACCGGGCGGGGGAGCACGGCATGACCAGGTTCGAGGACCCCGTGGACGGGGCCGTCTACCTCTTCTCCGACGCGGAGCCGTTCGGCGCCCACCGAATCTACCCGTGCTTCGACCAGCCCGACGTCAAGGGCACGTTCCGCATCGACGTGACCGCGCCGGCCTCCTGGGAGGTGGCCTCGAACATGGCCGCGGATGCCGAGCCCGAGGCCGAGGGTGACGCCCGGCGCTGGTCGTTCTCCGAGAGCCCCAGGATGTCCACCTACCTCGCGGCCGTCGTCGCGGGGCCATTCCACGTGGCGCGCGATCGCCGCGGCGAGATCGACCTGGGGGTCTACTGCCGCGCGACCCTCGCCGAGCATCTGGACCCGGACGAGATCCTCGAGATCACGAAGCAGGGGTTCGACTTCTTCGAGGAGGCTTTCGCCACGCCCTACGCCTTCGGGAAGTACGACCAGGTCTTCGTCCCCGAGTACGCGGCCGGCGCGATGGAGAACCCCGGGCTCGTCACCTTCAACGAGATGCACATCTTCCGGTCCAGGGTGACCGATGCGAGGCGGGAGGGGCGGGCCGAAACGATCCTCCACGAGATGGCGCACATGTGGTTCGGAGACCTGGTGACGATGCGCTGGTGGGACGACCTGTGGCTCAACGAGACGTTCGCCACGTTCGCCTCGATGCTGGCGATGGAGAGGGCCACGCGCTTCACGGAGCCGTGGACGAGCTTCGCCCACACGGAGAAGCCGTGGGCCTCCCGGCAGGACCAGCTCCCGACCACGCACCCCATCGTGGCCGACGTCCCCGACGTGGAGTCGGTGTTCCTCAACTTCGACGGCATCACGTACGCGAAGGGGGCCGCCGTGATGCGCCAGCTCGTGGCCTGGGTGGGCCTGGAGCGGTTCCTGGAGGGGATGCGGGTCTACTTCGAGCGCCACGCGTTCGGGAACGCCGCGCTCGCGGACTTCCTGGCCGTCCACGAGGAGTCCTCGAAACGGGATCTCGGGGCCTGGGCCGACGTCTGGCTCCGCGCCTCCGGGATCAACGCGCTCACCCCCGAGGTCGGGCAGGGCGTGGCGATCCTCCAGGAGGGGGAGCCCCTCCGGCCGCACCGCCTCGCGGTCGGGGCTTTCTCGCCGGAGGGCGAGAAGCTGGTCCGGGCCCACCGCGCGGAGCTCGACGTCACCGGCGCACGGACCGAGGTGCCGGAGCTCTCCTCGGACGCGCCGCTCGTGCTGCTCAACGACGAGGACCTCACGTACGCCAAGGTCCGGTTCGACGGACGCTCGCTCGGGACCCTCCGGGAGGGCCTCTCGCGGATCGGGGACGGGCTCAGCCGTGCCGTCTGCTGGCGCGCGCTCTGGGACATGACCCGGGACGGGGACTGGCCCGCCCGGGAGTTCCTGGCGACCGTGCTGGACCACGTCCACGCCGAGACGATGCCCTCGGCCGTCCAGCGCATCCTGGGTCAGGCGGCCACGGCGGTCTCGCTGCTGGGCGACCCGGCGAACCGCGACGCGGGGGGGAGCGCGCTGGCTGGGGCGGCCCTGCAGGCGCTGCGGGCCGCGGCGGCGGACAGCGACCTCCAGCTGATCTGGGCCCGGACGTTCGCCGCCGCGGCCCGCGGCCCCGAGCACCTGGATCTCGTGCGCGCTCTGCTCGACGGGGAGGAGCGGATCGAGGGGCTGGCCGTGGACACGGACGTGCGGTGGCACCTCGTACGCTCGCTGGCCTCCGCGGGACGAGCGGACGCAGGCTTGATCGCCGCGGAGCAGGAGCGGGACCCCACGGACGAGGGGGCGCGTGAGGCCTCCGGGGCCCGGGCGGCCCGCCCCACCGCGGAGGCCAAGGCCGAGGCGTGGGAGGCGCTGACCGGCCCCGAGCCGCCGCGGCTGGCGTCGGCTCGGGCCATCCTGGGCGGCTTCCAGCACCCCGAGCAGGAGGAGGTCCTCGCCCCCTACGCCCGCCGCTACTTCGACACCCTGGACGACGCGTGGGAGCGGTTCGACCTCTCCCTGGCCCTCTCGTTCGCCCGCGGCGCCTTCCCGTCGGCGATCGTCTCCGAGGAGACCGTGGCGATGACCGACGAGGTCCTGGGCCGGGATGACCTCCCCGGCCCGATCCGTCGGGTCCTCCTCGAGGGACGAGACGACCTCCTGCGGGCGCTGCGGGCTCGCGCCACCGACGCCGCGGCCGACTGAGGTTCGACCCTCGGCTGGGGCCCGCGCTAGACTCCGGCCCGTGGCGCGCCACTTCCTCTCGATGGACGACCTCACGGCCGAGGAGTTGCACGGGCTGCTCGACCTCTCCCGCAAGGTGAAGGCCTCGCCCGAGGACCACGCCACGGCGCTCGCCGGGCGGGCGGTGGGCATGATCTTCGAGAAGCCCTCCACCCGGACCAGGGTGTCGTTCGAGGTCGGTATCGCCCTCATGGGCGGGCACCCGCTGGCCCTCTCTTCGAGCGAGCTGCAGCTGGGCCGGGGCGAGACGATCGAGGACACCGGCCGGGTCCTCTCCCGGTACCTCGACGTGGTGGTCCTCCGCACGTTCGGGCAGGAGCGCCTCGAGGCCCTCGCGTCCACCTCGACGGTCCCGGTGGTGAACGCGCTCTCGGACCTCGAGCACCCGTGCCAGTGCCTCGCCGACCTCCTCACCGTCCTCGAGCAGAAGGGGGAGCTCGCCGGACGGACCCTCGCGTACCTGGGTGACGGCAACAACGTCGCCCACTCCCTGCTGCTGGGCGGGGCCAAGGCGGGGATGCACGTGCGGGTGGCCACGCCCGCCGGCTACGAGCCCATCCCCCAGATCGTGGAGCGGGCCGCCGAGATCGCGACGGAGACGGGGGGGAGCGTCGAGGTGACGGCCGACCCGATCGCGGCGGCGACCGGGGTGGACGTGCTCTACACGGACGTCTGGGCCTCGATGGGGCAGGAGGCCGAGGCCACCGAGCGGGTGCTGGTGTTCGCCCCGTACCGGCTCGACGGCGAGAAGGTGGCCGTGGCCGCGGAGGACGTGTTCGTCCTGCACTGCCTCCCGGCCCACCGGGGCGAGGAGATCACCGACGAGGTGATCGACGGCCCCCACTCGGTCGTCTGGGACCAGGCCGAGAACCGCCTCCACGCCCAGAAGGCCTTGCTGCTCCGCCTGCTCGGCATCGCCTGAGCCGTGGCCAGATCGAACGACGAGGTCGCCGCCCACCTGCAGGAGTACTCGGACCTGCTAGCGATCCTCGGGGACGACAGCTTCAAGTCCCGGGCCTACGAGAAGGCCGCGCGCTCGGTCGGCGGCTACCACGCCGAGGTCTCGACGCTCGACGCGGCCGGCTGCCGGGCGATCCCCAACGTGGGCGCCTCGGTGGCCGAGAAGATCCAGGAGATCCTCCGGACCGGCACCTTCCAGGCGCTGGAGGACCTCCGGGCCGACATCCCAGACGGCGTGCGGGCCCTGCTGGGCATCCCCACCCTCGGCCCCAAGAAGGCGCTGAAGCTCTACGAGGAGCTCCAGATCGCCTCCCCCGAGGAGCTGCTCGACGCCCTCCACGAGCAGCGGATCCGCGAGCTGCCGGGCTTCGGGCCCAAGACCGAGGAGAACCTCCTGCGAGGCATCCAGATGCTCCAGCGCTCCGGCGGTCGCGTGCAGATCGGCGTGGCCATGGACCTGGCCGAGGAGCTGCTCGGCCACCTGACCGAGGTGCCCCAGGTCCGGCGGGCCACCTTCGCCGGGTCCCTCCGGCGGATGGCGGAGACGATCGGGGACATCGATCTCCTGGCGGCCTCCGAGGACCCGGTCCCGGTGATGGACGCGTTCGCCTCGGGCCCCTACGTCCGTGAGGTGCTGGCCAAGGGTGAGACGAAGACCTCGGTGCTCACGACGAAGGGCCTCCAGGTCGACCTCCGCGTGGTGGAGCCCGCCGTCTGGGGGGCCGCGCTCCAGTACTTCACCGGCTCGAAGGCGCACAACGTCCACGTCCGGGAGATGGCCGTCCGCAAGGGGCTGAAGCTCTCCGAATACGGGCTGTTCCGAGCCGAGAGCGGGAGGCTGATCGTGGCCGAGACCGAGGAGGAGGTCTACGAGCGGCTCGGTCTGCCCTGGATCCCTCCGCCCCTCCGCGAGGACCGGGGCGAGATCGAGGCGGCGCTCGGGGACGGCCTCCCCACGCTGATCGAGCGGAAGGACGTGAAGGGCGACCTCCACACGCACACGGACCTCACCGACGGTCTGGCCACGCTCGAGGAGATGGTGGCCGCGGCCGAGCGGGTCGGCTACCGGTACTGCGCGATCACCGATCACGCCGAGCTCCTCTACATGCAGCGGATGACGCGGGAGAAGGCGCTGTCCCAACGGGAGCGCATCCGGGAGCTCGACGAGCGGTCCAAGGTGACCCTCCTCCACGGCTCCGAGCTCAACATCCAGCCGGACGGATCGGTGGACTGGGACGAGGAGTTCCTCTCGGGGTTTGACGTGCTCGTGGCCTCGATCCACTCCCACCTCACGATGCCCAAGGCGAAGATGACCACGCGCATGATCCGGGCGATGGAGCACCCGTGCGTGAACATCATCGGCCACCCCACGGCGCGGCAGATCGGCAGGCGACCTCCCATCGAGCTCGACCTCGAGGAGGTCTTCAAGGCCGCGGCGCGCACCGGCACCGCCCTCGAGGTGAGCTCCTTCCCCGACCGCCTCGATCTGCGCGACGAGCACGTCCTCTGGGCGAAGCGACACGGCGTCAAGTTCGCCATCGATACCGACGCCCACTCGACCCTGCACCTCGACAACCTCCGGTTCGGCATCGGGACGGCGCAGCGCGGATGGCTCACGAGGGACGACGTGATCAACGCGTGGCCGATCACGAAGCTGCGCCGCTTCCTGCGGAAGGGCCGGTGACGCGCCCGCTCCCGCGCGACTTCTACGAGCGGCCCTCGCTCGCGCTCGCCCGGGCCCTCCTGGGGAAGGTCGTCGTGAGCGAGCTCGGAGGGGCGCGCACCGTGGGGAGGATCGTGGAGGCCGAGGCGTACCGTCCCGACGACCCCGCCAGCCACTCGTTCCGCGGCCCCACGTCCGGGAACCGGACGATGTTCGGCCCGCCCGGCCACGCGTACGTGTACGTCTCCTACGGCATCCACCGCTGCATGAACGCGGTGGCCCGATCGGGCAGCGCCGTGCTGCTGCGCGCCCTGGAGCCCCTCCACGGGCTCGACGCCATGACGGCCCGCCGCGGCCTGGAGCAGGAGCTGCTGCTGTGCGCGGGCCCCGGCCGCCTGTGCCAGGCCCTCGGCGTCACGCGAGGCGAGGACGGCGTCGACCTGACGACCGGCGAGGGGCTGTGGATCACCGACGGTCCGGCCCCGCGGCGGGTGGTGCGGACGCCCCGCATCGGGATCAGCGTCGCCGGCGACAGGCTCTGGCGGTTCGTGGAGGAGGGGAGCCCCTACGCCTCGCGGCGGGCTACTGCTTCGCCGGCCGCGGGTTGATCGTGATCGTTACGGTCGAGCCGAGTGGGCGCTGCCTGCCCGGCTCCGGGGTCTGGGCCAGCACCTTCCTCGGCCTCGTCCCCTTCTCCGGTCGGTCGGCCTCGACCACCTGCACCTCGAACCCGGCCTCCTCAAGCACGGTCACGGCCTTTCCCTCGTAGAGCCCGACCACCTCGGGTACGTCCACGAGCGGCGGGTTGTCGGTGGAGACGGTGATCGTGATCTCGATGCCTGTTTCCGACTGACTCCCGGCCGCCGGCTCCTGCGCGACCACGGTCCCGGGAGCGTAGCTCGGGTCGTATTCGGTCCGCTGCACCACCGCGAAGCCAGCCCCCTCGAGCAGCTCGTAGGCCGTGCTGACCGTCATCCCGATCACCGACGGGACGCTCGTGATCTCGGGACGGGCCACGACGCACTTCCGCGTGGGCTGGGTCCCCACGATGAACTCCACGATGCGGATGTTCTCCGAGGGCGTCAGCTCCGTGGCGACGCACCCTTGGGTCACGTCGATCGCCACCTCGACCAGGTCGGAGGGCGGCTGCTGGAAGTCCCGGGGAGGGAGGCCCTGGGTGGCCCGCAGCATGAACGAACGCCAGATCTGCGCGGGGAAGGATCCCCCCGTGACGCGGATCCTGGTGGTCGGGGGGACCATCGAGATCTGGCCCTGGGGGAACCCCACCCAGACGGCGGCTGTGAGCTGGGGCACGAAGCCGACGAACCACGCGTCGCGCCACTGCTGGGCGGTCCCCGTCTTCCCGGCCGCCGGGCGCCCGATGCCCGCGGCGACCCCCGTCCCGCGCTCGATCACGCCCTTCAGGATGTCGGTGGCCGCCCAGGCCACGGCGGGGCTCACGGCCTGCGTCTCCCTCGGGTTCGCCTCGAAGATCACGCGCCCGTCCGCGTCCTCGATGCGCTCGATGGCCACGGGGGCGACGTGGGTCCCGAGGTTCGCGAGCGTGCCGTAGGCGGAGGCCATCTCCAGCGTATTCACCTCGTTCGAGCCCAGCACCGATGAGCAGAAGGGGCGGAGGGGGCTGCGGATCCCCATCCTCCGGGCGGCGTCCACCACCTGGCGAGGCCCGACGTCGCGGATCACCTGGGCGTAGACGACGTTGACGCTCGCCACCGTGGCCGCCTCCAGCGTCACGCTCCCGTAGGCCGAGCCCTCGTAGTTCTGGACCACCCAGGGGTCGGTGGGGGAGTTCCGGCAGACCGAGTCGGTCAGCGCGATCGAGGTCCCTCCTTGGTAGATCTGCTGGGGCGAGATGCCGTTCTCCAGGGCGGCCACGAGGGCGAACGGCTTGAACGAGGATCCCGCCTGCCGCCCGGTCGAGCCCCCCGTGGCCAGGTTCACCTTGGCGAACCGCCCCTCCTTGGGAGAGGCGAAGAAGTCCCGGCCCCCGACCATCGCGCGGATGAATCCGGTGTCGGACTCCACGGCGGTCAGCGCCCCGTAGGGGTCGCCGGGCTGGGAGAGGATGCCGTCGATCGCATCCTCGGCCATCGCCTGCATCTCGAGGTCGATCGTCGTGCGGATCCGGAGGCCTCCTCCGAAGAGGAAGTTGTACCGCTGGGTGTACGTGCGGCCGAAGCGGGGGCTCGTGAGGATCTGCCGCTTGACGTACTCGACGAAGTGCGCGGCAGGATACTCCGCGTCCTCGGGTCGGAGCCTGAGGCCGAGACGTCTGGTCCTGGCCCGAAGATAGTGGTCGCGTTCCAGCGCCCCCTGCTCGTACATGCGCTTCAGCACGTCGTTTCGGCGGCGGACGGCCCGCTTCGGGTTGTCCACCGGGTCGTAGGTCGCCGGGCTGGCGATCATCCCGGCCAGCGTCGCCGACTCCACGAGGTTGAGCTTCCTGGCCGGCTTGGAGAAGAACTCACGGGCCGCCTGCTGGATCCCGTAGGCGCCCTGGCCGAAGTAGACGGTGTTGAGGTAGCCGGCGAGGATCTCCTCCTTGCTCATCTCCTGCTCGAGCTGGAACGCGAGGAGGGCCTCCTTCATCTTCCGGTCGACCGTACGCTCGTCCCCGGTGATGGTGTTCTTCACGTACTGCTGGGTGATGGTGGAGCCGCCCTGGACGATCGCCCCCTCGCGCACGTTGGCGGCGGCCGCGCGGATCATCGCCTTGACGTCCACCCCTCCGTGGGTCCAGAAGCGCTGATCCTCCACCGCGACCACGGCGTCCTTCATCACCCGGGGGATGCGCCTCGGCCCGATCACGACCCGGTCCTGCTCCGCGTGGAGTGCCGTGAGGAGGGTCCCGTCCGACGCGTAGATGAACGAGGTCTGGGGGAGGGGCCTGGGGCGGGCCCGCTCGGCCTCCAGCGTCGGGAGGCCGCAGGCGCCCGCGAGCAGCGTGGCGGCGAGGGCGAGGCGAACGAGCCTCGGGGAAGGGGGGCTCATAGCCGGATTGTACGCCCGGGCCTGGGGTTCCCCTGGTAGCCTTGCGCGCGGATGGATCCCAAGGAGCAGCTTCGCATCCTGCTGTCCGGCGCCGCCGACGTGATCCCCGTCGAGGAGCTGGAGGAGCGGCTCGCGAGCGGGAGGCCCCTCCGCGTCAAGCTCGGCATCGACCCCTCCGCCCCGGACATCCACCTCGGCCATGCCGTGGTGCTCCGGACGCTCCGGAGGTTCCAGGACCTCGGCCACACCGCCGTCCTCATCATCGGGGACTTCACCGGGCTCGTGGGCGATCCGACCGGGCGGACCGAGACCCGCCCCGCGCTCTCGCCCCAGCAGCTCGAGGAGAACGCCCAGACCTACCTGGCCCAGGTGGGGCGGGTGCTGGACGTGGGGCGCGCCGAGATCCGCCGCAACGGCGAGTGGCTGGCGCCGCTGACCTTCGCCGACGTGGCGCGTCTGGCCGGGGCCGTCACGGTGGCTCAGTTGCTGGACCGGGACGATTTCCAGTCGCGCTATCGCAAGGGGAGGGCGATCTCGCTCACGGAGTTCCTCTACCCCGTGATGCAGGCGTACGACTCGGTCGCCATCCACGCCGACGTCGAGATGGGGGGGACCGATCAGACCTTCAACCTCATGATCGGCCGGGACATGCAGCGCGCCCACGGCCAGGATCCCCAGGTCGTGTTCACGGTTCCGCTGCTGACGGGTGTCGACGGGACCCGGAAGATGTCGAAGTCCTACGGCAATCACATCGGGGTCGAGGACCCGCCCGAGGAGCAGTTCGGGAAGACGATGCGCATCCCCGACGAGCTGCTCGTGGAGTGGTTCCGGCTCACGACCGATGTATCCCCCGATGAGCTGGAGGCGATCGAGCGGGGGCTCGCGGACGCCTCGCTCCACCCGGGGGAGGCGAAGCGGCGCCTGGCCCGCGAGATCGTGACCCTCTACCACGGGGTGGACGCGGCCGAAGCGGTCGAGGCCCGCTTCGACCGCGTCCACCGCGAGGGCCTGGCGCCCGAAGACCTCCCCGAGGTCGAGCTCCCCGAGGATCCTCGCGTATCGCTCGCCGCCCTGATCGCCGACGCCGGGCTGGCCTCCAGCCGCAGCCAGGCTCGCCGGCTGATCTCCCAGGGGGGCGTCCGCCTCGACGGAGAGTCGGTGGACGACCCGCGGGCCGAGATGGCTCGGGACGCGCTCGCCGGCAAGATCCTCCAGGTGGGGAAGCGACGCTTCGCCAGGCTCCGGGCGTGACCCCCAAGACGCGGTACGCGAAGAGCGGCGAGATCCACATCGCCTACCAGATGGCCGGATCGGGACCGCCCGATCTCGTGTTCGTGCCGGGGTGGGTCTCGCACCTGGAGGCGGCCTGGGAGGAGCCGATCTACGCCCGGTTCCTGGAGCGGCTCGCGTCCTTCAGTCGGCTGATCATGTTCGACAAGCGGGGGACCGGGATGTCGGACCGCGACGTCGGGCTGCCCACGCTCGAGGAGCGGATGGACGACGTGCGGGCCGTGATGGACACCGTGGGTTCGGAGCGGGCGGCGATCTTCGGGACGTCGGAGGGCGGCAACATGTCGCTGCTCTTCGCGGCCACCTACCCGGAGCGGACCGTGGCCCTGGTCACCTTCGGTGTGTTCGCCAAGAGGATCCGGTCCGAGGACTACCCGTGGGCCCCCACGCCGGAGGAGCGAGAGCGCTGGTACGAGATGCTCGCCCGAGAGTGGGGCGACCCCGCGGAGCTCGCCACCCTGGCGCCGAGCAAGGTGGGGGACGGGGCCTTTGCGGAATGGTGGGCCCGGTACCTCAGGATGGGGGCCAGCCCCCGCGCGGCCCAGATCCTGGGCAGGACGAACACCCGCATCGACGTGACCCACATCCTCCCCACGATCGCGGTGCCGACGCTCGTCCTCCACCGGACCGGGGACCGGGACGTCGACGTGGGGGAGGCCCGGTACATCGCGGACCGGATCCCGGGGGCTCGGCTCGTGGAGCTGCCGGGGGACGATCACCTGATCAACGCCGGCGACACCGATGCGGTCGCCGGCGAGATCGAGGAGTTCCTGACGGGAGTGAGGCGGGGGCCGGAGACCGATCGCGTCCTCACCACGATCCTGCTCCTCGACATCGTGGGCTCCACGGACCGGGCTGCTGAGCTGGGCGACCGGAGCTGGGGCGAGCTGCTGGAGAGCTTCCGGGCGGCCGTGCGAGGTGAGCTCGCGCGCCGCAGGGGCCGGGAGTTGGACACGGCCGGCGACGGCTTCCTCGCGATGTTCGACGGGCCGGCTCGCGCCGTGCGCGCGGCGCTGGCCGTCCGGGACGCGGTGGGCGCGCTGGGCCTCCAGGTCCGGGCCGGCCTGCACACGGGGGAGGTGGAGGTCACGGGGGAGGGCGTCGCCGGCATCGCGGTCCACATCGCCGCCCGCGTGATGGCCGAGGCGGGACCCTCGGAGGTCCTGGTGTCGCGGACCGTTACCGACCTCGTGGCCGGGTCCGGACTAGGGTTCGAGGATCGGGGGGAGCGCCGCCTCAAGGGCGTCCCCGGGTCCTGGCGCCTGTACGCGGCGACCGGCGCCCGTTGACGGCCCCTCGAGGGGGGAGTATCCTTTGCCCTCGCAGGGGGCCCGGGTGGGTCCCACGGAGAAGGGTGCCTGCTTGAACGGACACCGACTCCAGACCGAGGTGACGGCCTAGACGGCGGCCTGATACAATGGTCGTACGAAGGTCCGGTCGCCGGCCTCCGCCGGCGACTCTCTCATCTTCGGAGCCCACCAGGGCGCGCACCTTGAGAACTGAACAGCGTGCCAAAAGTCAGTGCGTACCTCCGTCAACGGGGGAGGACGCGGCTTTGTCGTGTCCGAAACCGGCGATGGTGATGTACTCCGGACGGAGTCCGGATCTGTTCTCTACGGAGAGTTTGATCCTGGCTCAGGACGAACGCTGGCGGCGTGCCTAACACATGCAAGTCGAGCGATCGGCCCGGGAGGGGTAACCCACCTGGGTACGGAGCGGCGAACGGGTGAGTAACACGTGGGCAACCTGCCCCAGGCACCGGGATAACCACGGGAAACCGTGGCTAATACCGGATGATCTCTCTGGATCGCATGGTCCGGCGAGGATATGCTCCGGCGGCCTGGGAGGGGCCCGCGGCCTATCAGCTAGTTGGTGAGGTAACGGCTCACCAAGGCGACGACGGGTAGCTGGCGTGAGAGCGTGACCAGCCACACTGGGACTGAGACACGGCCCAGACTCCTACGGGAGGCAGCAGTGGGGAATCTTGCGCAATGGGGGAAACCCTGACG
>DASUTW010000227.1:0-20282 GCA_036374395.1 Actinomycetota bacterium | reverse complement strand
GGGCCCTCTCGCATGCCCGGCTCAGGCCGGGGCGGGTCCCTCCTCGTCCTCCTCGTCATCCGACCCCTCCGCGGGGCCGGGCTCTGGCTCCTCGGTCGCCCACGGCCGCGGCTCGAAGTCCGCGGGATCGCTCCACGGCGGGGCCTCGGAGGGAGTCTCGGCGTCCGGCTTCGGGGCCGTCCACCCCGGTGTCTGCGGCGGCGCCTGCTCACCCGTCGGCTCCTCCTGATCGGGCCCGGGGGCCGAGCCGCCCGCCGGCTCCTCCGGGCCGGCGGGCGGCTCGCCCTCGGCTGGGGGCTCGGGCTCGGGGGCCCGCCACTGGGCCTGCGGGCTCGTGAACTCGAACGCGGGGGGCTCGCCGGGGGCCGGCTCGGTAGGAGCCTGGGGCGGCGCGCTCGCTTCCTTCTCCTCGACCCGGGCCTCCTGCTCCGGCGCCGGCTCCGTTTCAGGCTCCGGCGCCGGAGCCGGCTCGGGCTCGGGCTCGGGCGCACGTCGAGCCCCGAGGCCTTCGAACCCGGTCCCCGTCGCCGGCTGCGGCGGCAGCTCCTGCGTGGCCTCCGGCCCTTCCCCAGAGGGCGCGGGCGGCGGCGCCGGCCGTCGCTCGATGGGGAAGGGCGCCTCGGCCCCGGTCCCCGTGGCCCCCCCGATGGCCCCGGCCACCACGCCCCAGGCCAGGCCCAGCAGCCCACCGAGCATCAGCCCGGGGCCCATCCGGGCGAGCCCCTCCTGACCGGCCTGGACCGAGGTGTTCACCGTGATCCCCGCGAGGGCCAGGCCCCCGAAGAACGCGATGGCGAAGAGCACCCCCGAGCCGGCCCCGATGAGCGCGCCCTGCCCCGCGGAGACGACGCGGGCTCGCTGAGCCGCCATCCGCCCCCCGATGACCAGCGCGATCAGGGTCAGCACGATGAACGCGAAGTACTCGATCGGCGCCACCTCGGTCGAGACCTGAGGCGTCCCCCCCACGAGGGAACCGCCCGCCAGCTGGAGCCCCAGGTCGGTCGGGAACTCGAGCAGGGAGGCAACGCGCACCGCGTCCGCGCCCAGCAGATCGCCGGCCACGATGCTGCCCCCCATCCCCAGGGTGATGCCCCACAGGGCGAGGTTCGGCACGGCGGCGATCGTCGCGAGCAGCAGCACGAGGCCCGACCGACCGCTCCCCACCGTCTCGAAGTACGAGGCGGTCAGGTCGGGGTTGACCGCCCCCAGGATCAGGAGCCCGATGAAGCCGGCCACGAGGAGGGCCAGGAGCATCCTCCACGCGCCCGAGACCATGGCCCCCAGCCGCCCCGGCGTCGCCGCCGCAACGTCGCGACGAGCGGCGCCGTACCCTCCGAGGCCCCCGGCCACGACCGCGATGGCGAGCGGCCACAGGAGCGCCGAGAGGAGCGGCGCCGACACCTCCACGGCGCCGGCCGACCCGAAGAAGGAGGCGATCTCCGGCCCGAGGTCGAGCTCGAACCGGACCACGAGCGAGAGCAGCGCAGCCAGCGCCGCGTAGGGGACGGCCACGAACGCCCCCTGGAGGATCTGCGCCCCGGTCGAGCCGCCCCCCTCCTCGGCGGCGCGACGGCCGGCTCGGTACAGCAGGACGAGCGCCAGCAGGGTCCCCAGCAGGAGGGCCGCCCAGATCGTGAACGAGAGGTCGATCGGGCCCAGCGGCAGGCCGCCGGGGGCGGCCTCCGCACCGGGCACGGCCGACGGATCGAACGTGGGGAGCTCCGTGCGCATGCCCACGTGGTGGAAGGAGAAGAAGATCACGCCGCCGACCTTCCCCACCTCCACCACGTCGGCCTCGCTCGTGAAGAAGGCCGCGAACGCGATCACGGCGGATAGGAGCAGCATCACGAGGAAGACGAGGGCCCCCAGGAGGAGCGCGCGCAGGATCCCGGCGGTGAGCCTGGGCTCCCCGGTCACCGCGCGGGGCATCGGCTCCGGTCCGTCGCCGCCCGGCGGCGGTGGCGGAGGCGCCTCGCTCGGCGGGGGCGTGGGCGGAGGGGGGGTCGGAGCCACCTGCTCCGCCGCGGGCGGTGGCTCCGTGGGGGGAGGCGGGGGCGGGGGCTCCGCCCCGAGCGGGGGCTCGGTCGAGGGCGCCCCGGGTCCCCCAGGCCCCTCCTGCGAGTCGATGGGTTCGGCCGGCGCCTGAGCCACGGGCTGGGCGGCTCCGCAGCTCGGGCAGAACCGAGCTCCCTCTGGTACGGGCTGGTTGCACGACGGACAGGTCACGGTCTCCCCCTCAAGGTCGGCGGGCCGCCCCTCAGTATGCCCCGATGCCCGGACGGGTTGTGGGAAGGTCAGCTTCGGATCGCGGCCACGATCTGGGCGACCTCGGTGGGGTTCCTCCCCACCTTCACCCCCGCCTCCTCGAACGCCTCGGCCTTGGCCTGGGCCGTCCCCTTGGAGCCGGTGATGATCGCGCCCGCGTGCCCCATCCGCTTCCCCGGCGGTGCCGTGAACCCCGCCACGTAGCCCACGACGGGCTTCGAGACATGCTCCGCGATGTGAGCGGCGGCCTTCTCCTCGTCGTCGCCCCCGATCTCGCCGATCACCACGATGGCCTCGGTCTCGGGATCGGCCTCGAAGAGCTCCAGTGCGTCCACGAATCCCGTGCCGATGATGGGGTCGCCGCCGATGCCGATGCAGGTGGACTGGCCGATCCCCTGCTGGGTCAGCTCGTTCATGATCTGGTAGGTCAGCGTCCCCGACCGGGAGACGAGCCCCACGCCTCCCTCCATGGTGATCTCGTGGGGGATGATCCCGATGTTGGCCTTCCCGGGCGAGATGACGCCGGGGCAGTTCGGCCCCACCAGCCGGCAATCCTTCCCCAGCATGTAGTTCCAGACCCTGGCCATGTCCTGGACCGGGATGCCCTCGGTGATGCACACGACGAGATCCACCCCCGCGTCGGCGGCCTCCAGGATCGCGTCGGCGGCGAACCGGGCCGGGACGAACGTGAGCGAGGTGTTGGCCCCCGTCTCCTCGACCGCCTCCCGGACGCTGTCGAAGACGGGGATGCCGTCCACCGAGTCGCCCCCCTTCCCTGGGGTGACGCCGGCCACGATAGGGGTCCCGTAGTCGCGGTTCCGGAGGGTGTGGAAGGCGCCCTCCTTGCCGGTGATGCCCTGGACGACGAGCCGGGTCTCCTCGGTGACGAGGACCGCCATCAGGAGCGCTCCTTCGCCGCCGCGACGGCCTTCTCGGCGGCCTCCAGCATCGTGGCCGCGGGGATGATGCGGTCGTGCTCCGCCTCCGCCAGCATCCTGCGGCCCTCCTCCGCGTTCGTCCCGTCCAGGCGGACCACGATGGGGACCTCGACCTCGATGCGCCCCATCGCCTCGAGGATGCCCTGAGCCACCCGGTCGCCCCGGGTGATCCCTCCGAAGATGTTCACCAGGACCGAGCGCACGGCCGGGTCCGAGAGGATCACCTCCAGCGACGCGGCCATCACGTCGGCCCCGGCCCCGCCCCCCGCGTCCAGGAAGTTGGCCGCAGACCCTCCGGCCTGGTCCACAACATCGAGGGTGGACATCACGAGGCCGGCGCCGTTCCCGATGATCCCCACCTCGCCGTCGAGCTTCACGTACTGGAGGCCGAGCTCCTTGGCCCTGGCCTCGACGGGGTCGAGGACGAACTCCTTGGCCAGCTCCGCGAGGTCCGGATGGCGGAACAACGCGTTGTCGTCGAGGGTCACCTTGGCGTCGAGGGCGACCACGGTCCCGTCCGTGAGGAGGGCCAGCGGGTTGATCTCCACGAGCGTGGCGTCCGCGGCGGTCAGCACCCCGTAGAGCTTGTCGAGGATGTCGGCGCTCCCCTTCCTCGCGGCCTCGGGGAAGTGCCCCACGAGGTACCGGGTCTGGTACGGCATCACCCCGAGCACCGGATCGATCTCGGAGCGGCGGATCGCGTCGGGCTTCTCCTTGGCGATGTCCTCGATCTCCATCCCGCCCTCGTTCGAGGTCATCGCCAGGTACCGGCGGGACGACCGATCGAGTGTGATCGCCATGTAGTACTGCGATTCGATGTCGACGAGCCGCTCCACGAGGACGCGGGTGACGCGCGTGCCGCGGAAGCCCTCGTCGAGCATGCGGCGGGCGGCCTCCTCGGCCTCGTCGGCGCTCGTGACCAGCGCGATGCCCCCGGCCTTGCCCCGTCCCCCGATCTGGACCTGGACCTTCACCGCCACAGCGCCCCCGTAGCGCTCGGCGATCGTCCGGGCCTCGTCGGGCGTGGTGGCGATCTCGCCGTCCACGAGGGCGATGTCGTGGGCTCCGAACAGGTCCTTGCCCTGGTGCTCGTACAGGTCCACCTAGGAGGTCTCCTCCCCGGCCCCCAGCCGCTCCTCGAGCCACTCCACGATCGACGACGTGGGCGCCCCCGGCGTGAACACCCGCTCGATCCCCGCCTCCTGGAGGGGGGAGACGTCGTCCTTGGGGATGATCCCGCCGCCGAAGACGACCACGTCGCCGGCGCCGCGCTCGCGGAGCGCCGTCGCGACCTTGGGGAAGAGGGTCATGTGGGCGCCCGAGTGGATCGAAAGGCCCACCGCGTCCACGTCCTCCTGGATCGCGGCCTCCACGATCTGCTCGGGCGTCTGGTGGAGGCCGGTGTAGATCACCTCGTACCCGGCGTCGCGAAGGGCCCGGGCGACGACCTTCGCCCCCCGGTCGTGCCCGTCGAGTCCGGGCTTCGCGATGAGGATCCGGTGCTTCCCGGGCATGCGTTTCCCCTCTGACCTCCGGAGACGCGGCCAACTATAGCGGATGCGTGCGGGCGCCCGCCGCCCACCCTGGGATGATGGGGGCATGGTCAGGCCGCGGATCCGCTTCCGCTCGCCCGGGGTGAAACCGGGGCAGAAGATCGGGCCCCTCGGGCCCTTCCGAGGACGGCTGGGGCTCCAGTGGGTGATCGCCCCGATCGTGCTGGGCGTGATCCTCCTGGCGGCGGGCTGGGTGTTCCTCCGCGGCAGGGAGCCCTCCCTCCCCTGGCGCCCCGTGGCGGAGGTCGCCTCGCTCCCGGTCGGTGACGGTCGCGAGACCGTGCCCGGCGTCTTCGTGGGGCGCCTGGCCGACGGGCGCGTGATCGCGGTGGCCGAGCGGGCGGGCTGTCCCCTCGAGCCCGTCGAGGACGGCTACGCGGACTGCGAGGGCGCCGCCTTCGGGCTCGACGGCCTCCCGAAGGGCGAGGGGGACCCCCTGGACCTCGTCCCCGTCAGGATCCACGATGGGGTCCTCTACGCGGACCCCGGCCGGCGGGTCGTCCGCGGCCTCTGACGGAGCAGGCCGAGCAGATTAGACTGAACCAGTCCGCACGAACGAGGGAGGGACCCGCTCGTGACCGATCGGGTGCGGATCGAGCGTGCCGCGCCGCGGCTCGTCCGAGTCTCCGGCGAGCTGGACATGGCGTCGTCGCCCGAGCTGGCGAAGGTGCTCGGGGAGATCGCAGGAGCCGGAGCGGGCTCCCTGGTGCTCGACCTCTCCGATCTGTCCTTCATCGACTCGACCGGCCTCCGTGTGCTGATCGACGTCGCGGGGCAGTTGGGGAAGTCCGGCGACCTGATTCTTCGCAACCCCACTCGCCCCGTGATGGAGGTCCTGGAGATCGCGGGGGTGGCCGAGGCGGCCCCGAACTTCGTGGTGGAGACCGACTGAGGCCTCAGCCCACCTTCTCGAGGGGGGCGTAGGCCAGGAGCAGCCGCTTCTCGCCCTCGCCCTCGAACATGATCGTCACCTCGGCGTCGCTCCCCCTGCCCGTCACGGCCACGACGACGCCCTCGCCGAAGCGGTCGTGCCGCACGGTGTCGCCCGCCGCGACCTCGACGCTGGGGACCGGTGGCAGCAGCTCCTCGCGAGGCGTCCTGCCCTCGCCCTCGACCTCGTGTACCAGCTCGGACGGGACCTCGGCCAGGAAGCGCGAGGGCGGGTTGTACGAGGATGCCCCGAACAGCGAGCGGCTCCAGGCGTGGGTCAGGTACAGGCGGCGGCGGGCCCGGGTGATCCCCACGTAGGCCAGCCGCCGCTCCTCCTCGAGCTCCGCGGGGTCGGTCATCGACCGATGGTGCGGGAAGACACCATCCTCCATCCCCACGATGAAGACCACGTCGAACTCCAGCCCCTTCGCGGTGTGGAGGGTCATCAGGGTGACGCCGGTCTCGGTCTCGTCGTACTCGTCCTGCTCGGTGATGAGCGAGACCTGCTCCAGGAAATCGGGCACGCCCTGGTCCGGGAAGCGGACGTCGAACTCGGCCCCGACCCCCACCAGCTCCTGGAGGTTCTCCTTGCGGCTTTCGGCCTCCACGGTCCGCTCGGCGTCGAGCGTGGCCCAGTACCCGGATTCCGTGTAGGCGGCCTCGACCACCCGCGCCACGCTGGCCCCCTCGTCCAGGAGGGAGCGCAGCGAGTCCATCACCTCGACGAAGCCGCGGAGGGCGCCGACGGCGCGCGGGGAGAGGGTGGCGATCTCCTCGGCCCGGCGCGCGGCCTCCAGCACCGTGATCCCCTCGTCCCGGGCGAAGGCCTCGACCGCGGCCAGGGTCTGGTCCCCGATCCCCCGCTTCGGCGTGTTGATCACCCGGCGGGTGGCCACCACGTCCTGGGGATTCACCAGCGCCTTGAGGTAGGCCAGGACGTCCTTGATCTCGCGGCGCTCGTAGAAGCGGAGGCCCCCCACGACCTTGTACAGGATCCCCGACTTCATCAGCACGTCCTCGAGGACCCGGGACTGGGCGTTGGTCCGGTAGAAGATCGCGACGTCCGAGTAGCGGAACCCCTCCTCCTCCACGAGGCGCTCGATCTCCTGCGCCACGTACCACGCCTCCTCGTGCTCGTTCTCGGCCCGGCAGCGCACGACGGGATCGCCCCCGCCCGCATCGGTCCAGAGGTTCTTGGGCTTCCGCTGGACGTTGTGGTCGATCAGCGCGTTCGCCACCTCCAGGATCGTCCGCGTCGAGCGGTAGTTCTGGTCGAGGACGAACTCGGCGGCGTCGGGGTGGTCGTGCTCGAAGTCGAGGAGGTTCTGGATCGTGGCGCCCCGCCACGAGTAGATGCCCTGGTCGGCGTCCCCCACGACGCAGAGGTTCCGGTACCGCGACGCCAGCAGGTTCACGAGGTGGTACTGGGGCCGGTTCGTATCCTGGTACTCGTCCACGAGGATGTAGCGGAACCGCTCCTGGTAGTGGGCGAGGACCTCGGGGTGGTCGCGGAACAGCCGGACCGTCCGGAGGATCAGGTCGTCGAAGTCGAGGGCTCCGGCCCCCTGCAGCCGCCGCTGGTACTCCGCGTAGACCTCAGCCACCTGCTTCTCGTACCAGTTAGCGGCCCGCGCTGCCGCATCCGAGGGCGAGAGCATCGCGTCCTTCAGCCGTCCGATCGCCGCGGCGATGGCACGGGGCGGGAAGCGCTTCTCGTCGATCCCCAGATCCCCCGAGACCATCTTCACCACCCGCTCGGTGTCGGCCGCGTCGTAAATCGTGAAGCTCGAAGGGAGCCCGAGCAGCTCGTGCTCCCTCCGCAGGATCCGGGCGCACGTGGAGTGGAACGTGAGGATCCACATCCGTCGAGCCACCGAGCTTCCCACGAGCTCCTCGACCCGCTCAGCCATCTCCCCCGCGGCCTTGTTGGTGAAGGTGATCGCCAGGATCGCTCCGGGAGGGACGCCCAGCTCCTTGATCAGGTAGGCGATGCGATGGGTGAGGATCCGCGTCTTCCCCGAGCCTGCCCCGGCCACGATGAGCACCGGCCCCTCCGTGTGCAGGACGGCCTCGCGCTGAACGGGGTTGAGCGGGGCCAGGATCGGCGAGTCCACGTCGCGATTATAGGTCCGCCCTCCGTCCCCTCCTCGCGACTACACTGGCGCCGCGTGGCGGCGAGGCGACCCTGGACGAGGAGGGCCCGCGGCCCCTCCACGACCGGCGCGGTCGTCGTGGGGGTGGCCTCGGGCTTCCTGGCGGGCCTCTTCGGGGTCGGCGGAGGCATCCTCATCGTCCCGGGGCTGGTGTTCCTGGGGATGCGACAGCGACCGGCCCACGGGACCTCGCTCGCCGCGATCATCCCGATCGCGGCCGCGGGGATCGTGGGCTTCTGGATCGAGGGGTCCGTGGACTGGCCGGTCGCGGCCGTGATCACCGTGGGGGCCGCCACGGGGGCGTTCCTCGGAACGATCGCCCTCCAGCGGCTGGAGGGTCGCGCGCTTCGGTTGGGGTTCGCCGTGCTGCTGCTGGCCACCGCCGCCCGCCTCTTCCTGGAGGTTCCCGACCGGGCCGGGAGGGCCGATCTCGACCTGCCCTTCATCGTGGGCCTGCTGCTCGTGGGCCTGTTCGCGGGCGTGGTCGCCGGCCTGTTCGGGGTGGGAGGGGGTGTGGTGATCGTGCCCGCCCTCGTGATCCTGTTCTCGATCCCCGACACCGTGGCCAAGGGCACCTCGCTCGTGGTGATCCTGCCCGCCGCGCTCGTGGGGACGGCCCGGAACCTCCGCTACGGGAACCTGGACGTGGCCGCCTCCGTGGCGGTCGGGCTGAGCGGCGTGGTCACGGCCTTCCTCTCGTCGAAGCTCGCGATCCGGATGGACCCGCGCCTCTCGGTGATCCTATTCGCCGGGCTGCTCGTGGCGGTGACCATCCGCCTCCTCGTCGTGGAGCGCCAGCGGACGATCGCGAGGAGGGAAGGGCGGTGGCCGCCGCCCGAGGAGGAGGCCGGATTGCCGGAGGCCTGAGGTCACCCTCCTACGCCATCAGGAAACGCTCTGATGAGGCAATCCGCCCGACCGCCCCCCTGGACGACGGACGGCGAGCGAGGAAGAATCCCCCCGTGGGGGTTGGCTGGACGGGCGCCGTGCTCTCGAAGCTGCGGGCCGCGGACGCGAGGGTGTTCGATCCGATGCGTGACCACTACGGACGCCTGCTCGGAAGGATCCTGTCCGGATGCGGCTCGGTGCTCGACGTCGGCTGCGGCAGCGACTCCCCCCTCGGCCGTCTCGAAGGAAGGAAGGGCCATCGGGTCGGCGTGGACATCCACGAGGGAGACCTCCAGGCGAGTCGGCGGGCGGGCATCCACGAGGCGTACGCGGTCCTCGACGTGACCCTGCTGCGGAGCGCCTTCCGGCCGCGGTCCTTCGACTGCGTCCTGGCCTCGGACCTCATCGAGCACCTGGAGAAGGACGCGGGGTACGAGCTCATCTCGGCCATGGAGGAGCTTGCTCGCAGGCGCGTGGTCGTCTTCACGCCGAACGGCTTCCTCGAGCAGCCGCCCGACCCGGACAACCCCTGGCAGGAGCACGTCTCGGGATGGACGGTGGAGGAGCTCGAGGGGCTCGGCTACCGGGTGCTGGGCGTCAATGGGTGGAGGCCCCTTCGCACGATGTACGCGGAGGTCAGGTTCCGTCCGCTCCCGCTGTGGGAGCGGCTCTCGGTCCTGACCCAGCCCCTCACCGAGGGGCGGCCCCGCCGCGCCTTCCAGCTGCTCGCGATGAAGGACCTCGCCTGATCACTCCCACTCGATCGTGCCGGGGGGCTTGGACGTGACGTCGTACGCCACGCGGTTCACCCCCGGGACCTCACGCACGATGCGGGTCGAGATCGCCTCGAGGACGTCGTACGGGAGGCGGGCCCAGTCGGCGGTCATCGCGTCCTCGGAGGTGACCGCGCGCAGCACCACGGGACGCTCGTAGGTCCTGCCGTCGCCCATGACACCCACGGACCGGACGTCGAGTAGGACCGCGAAGGCCTGCCAGATCTCTCGCTCCAAGCCCGCCCGCCCCATCTCCTCGCGCACGATCGCGTCCGCGGCCCGCACGAGCACGAGGCGGTCTCGCGTCACCTCCCCCACCACCCGGACCGCCAGGCCGGGCCCGGGGAAGGGCTGACGGTGGACGACCTCCTCGGGGAGCCCCAGCTCGGCGCCGATCACGCGCACCTCGTCCTTGAAGAGGTCCCGCAGGGGCTCCACGAGCTCGAGGTCCATCCGCTCCGGAAGCCCGCCCACGTTGTGGTGCGTCTTGATCGTGGCAGCCGTGCTGGAGCCCGACTCGATCACGTCCGGGTAGAGGGTCCCCTGGACCAGGAAGCGCGCCCCCCGACGCTCCCGGGCCACTTCCTCGAAGACCCGGATGAACTCCTCGCCGATGCGCCGCCGCTTCTCCTCGGGGTCGGCCACACCCTCCAACCGGGCCAGGAACCGATCCTCGGCCTTCACGTGCACGAGGGGCACCCCGAAGTGGCGAGCGAACGCCTCCTCCACCTGCTCGGGCTCGCCCTCGCGCAGGAGGCCGGTGTCCACGAAGACGCACGTGAGCCGGTCGCCGATCGCCCGGTGAACGAGGAGGGCGGCCACGGCGGAGTCCACGCCGCCCGAGAGCGCGCATAGAGCCTCGGCGTCGCCCACCTGCTCGCGCACGCGCTCCACCGCGCGCTCGATCACGTTCACCGGCGTCCAGTCCGGGAGCAGCCCACACGCGTCGTACAGGAACCGCTTCAGGAGATCGGGGCCGTGCGGCGTGTGCGAGACCTCGGGATGGAACTGCACGCCGTACAGCCCTCGCTCCGGATCCTCGAAGGCGGCCGCGGGCGAGACCTCGGTCCGCGCCGTGACCCGGAAGCCCTCGGGCTGGGCCACCACGGTGTCGCTGTGCGACATCCACACCGTCTGCTCGACCGGCGCCTCGCGGAAGAGGACCCCCGGCTCGAGCACGCGGAGCTCGGTCTTGCCGTACTCCCGGGCGCCGGTGGCTTCGACCACGCCGTCCAGGGCTTGGGCCATGGCCTGCTGGCCGTAGCAGATCCCAAGCACCGGCACCCCCGCCTCGAGCAGGTGAGGGTTGAGCACCGGCGCACCCTCCTCATACACGGAGGCGGGCCCGCCCGACAGCACGATGCCCGCCGGTCGACGCCGAGCCACCTCCTCGAGGGTGGCGTCGTGGGAGACGATCTCCGAGTAGACGTGGCACTCCCGGATCCGCCGGGCGATGAGCTGTGCGTACTGCGCCCCGAAGTCGACGACGAGGATCGGTCGAGGCTCGGAGGCGTCCCGGGGCACGGTCCCGCGACCGTACCACCGGGACCACACCGCTTCAATGCCCGTTCCGCATCCGACGCAGGACGTGCGTCCCTCGGTCGTCCGGCCCACCGGCGTGGGGCGGACGGGGCAATCCCGGAAACCCCCCATCACGGGACTGGCCTCCGGCGGCGGAGAGCCCCACGATCGAGGTCGGATGAACGCACGCGGACGCGACCGGGGACGCGCGAGTGATGCGCGCGCGCCGACCCCCGAGATCATCCTGCCGGAGCTCCCGGTCCACACCTACCTGCGCTGGTGCGACCTGGTGAGACGCGTCGCGGTCGACCGGGGCCAAGCCACAGACGACGTCCTCGACGCGATCGAGCGGCAGGCCCGCGAGGCCGCGCGGACCCATCGCCTCATCCTGCGCCCTCGCCTCTCGCTCGGAGCCGAGGCGATCGCCGCCGCCCGCGAGCGGATCGGCCGATCGCTCACTGGGGCGCTGGACGACCACGACCCCGTCGCCGAGGAGCTGGAGGAGCCCACGCTGGAGATCATGCTGGTCCTGTCGCGGGAGGAGCCGGGAGGAGGCACGAGCCCCACCACCTCCTCCTCCTCCTCCGTCCGGGAGACGGGTTCGATCCGCGTGCTGATCGCCGACGACGACCCCCGGGTGCGCAAGGTGCTGGCCACGACCCTGGACGCGGACGAGCTCGATGTCGTCGGGATCGCCGCCGACGCGGAGGAGGCGATCCGGCTGGCCGCGGCCGAGCGGCCCGACGTCGCCCTGCTCGACGTGCGGATGCCCGGCGGCGGCGGAGGCGCGGCGGCGCGGGGCATCGCCGCGCTCTCGCCCGAGACCACCATCGTGGCCCACTCGGCCCTCGAGGACCGGCAGCCCATCCTCGACATGCTGCGGTCGGGGGCGGCCGGCTACCTCCTCAAGGGGATGGACCCCCAGGACCTCGCGAGCGCGATGCGGAGCGCCGTTCGCGGAGAGCCCCTCATCGCCGCCGAGCTGGTGGGGCACGTGGTGGACGAGCTTTCGCAGCGCGTGCGGTCGGAAGCCAGGATGGACGGGGTCCGGGAGAACCGGGCCCGTCAGATCAGGCGGTTCGCCGCGGGACGGGGGATGCGGATGGTCGGCCAGCCGATCTACGAGCTGGGGAGCGGCCTCCCGGTGGGGATCGAGGCCCTGGCGCGATTCGACTCGCCTCCCCACGACCCCGAGCCCTGGTTCCGGGAGGCCTGGGACCTGGGCCTCGGCCCGGAGCTGGAGCTGGCGGCGCTGCAGCGCGCCGTCGCCGCCCTCCCCTCGTTCCCCGAGGAGGTGTACCTGTCGGTCAACCTCTCCCCGGACACGCTGCTGTCGCAGGGATTCATCGAGACGAAGGACGGTCTCCCATGGGAGCGGATCGTCCTCGAGGTGACCGAGCACGTGCCGATCGCGGACTACGAGCGGTTCCGAGAGCCGGTGGCGGACCTTCGGCGGAGGGGCGCCCGAATCGCGGTGGACGACGCCGGAGCGGGGTTCGCCTCGTTCCATCATGTCGTGGAGCTCTCGCCCGACCTGATCAAGCTGGATCGAAGACTCACGCTGAGGATCGCCGGGGACGAGCGGCGGAGGGCGCTGGCCCGGGCGCTGGTCGCGTTCGCCGAGGAGGTGGGGACGTCCGTGGTAGCGGAGGGGATCGAGACGGGAGAGACGCTTCGGATCCTCCGCCGGTTCGGCGTGGGCTTCGGCCAGGGGCACTTCCTGGCCACGCCGTCTTCGGGCGCGCTCCGGCCGGCCGCCCTCGACCTCGCCCTGAGGCCCGCGCCGGCACGGATCGTGTCGGACGCGGCTCCGAGACAGCGTCCCCCGACGTGGTGAGGCGCCGATCTCACCCGTCCGACCGACTGTACCGCTGAGGTCCCTGCCGCCGATGGACGAGAGCAAGGGGGTGCACATGGACGCCAAGCCCGTTCAGCTTCCCGAGCTCGCCGCGAAGGCCTACGGCATCTGGGCCGACCGCATGCTGCGGAATCTCCCCCCTTCCTCCCGGCGCGGCCGCATCCCTGTCATCGCCGGCGGGATCCTCGACCAGATCGCGGCCCAGTCCTCGAGCGCGGGTGGCCGCGGCCGGCGGATCACCCCCGAGATCTCGGTACCCCTGGAGCTCGTGGACGGGATCGTCCGCCAGCTGCAGCGACTCAGCGCCCTCACGCCGCGGAAGGACGCCTCCCCCACCCTCGAGGAAGTGGGCTGGCTGATCGAGCTCGCCCTGCGCCGGGCCGCGCGGGCCCCATCCGCGCGACCGGCCTCCGGGCACCCCGGGGAGGCCCTCGCCCCGGAGCCCGCCCCCGAGGAGGATGGCGCGTCTGTCGAGCCGGCGGTCGAGGAGGATGGCGCGTCTGTCGAGCCGGCGGTCGAGGAGCCGCCGGCGGCGGCCGAGGAGCAGGTCGAGGTCCCGAGCACCGACCTGCAGCCCGCCGCCGCCGAGGAGCAGGTCGAGGCCCCGAGCGCTGCGTCGGAAGGAAATGGCCTCGTCGAGGAAGAGCCCGAGATGGTCGAGGTCGACGCCGGGTCGGACGTGCTCGTGGAGCCGGAGGCCCCGGACGAGGAGGAGCCCGCCGCCGCGGGCATCCAGGGAGCGCCGAACCCGATCCGGGTCCTCCTGGTCGACGACGACCGTCGGACACTCGCCATGCTCGAGATGGCCCTCAAGGGGGAGCACGACATCGAGGTCGCCGGCCTCGCCTCCGACGTCTCCAAGGCGATCGAGGTGGCGGGCGCCACCCATCCGGACGTCGCGGTGGTGGACGTGCGCATGCCC
The DNA here is from genome assembly GCA_036374395.1 of Actinomycetota bacterium. GTDB lineage: Bacteria > Actinomycetota > UBA4738 > UBA4738 > CALAEC01 > DASUTW01. Next base: position 6,481 of record DASUTW010000227.1, on the reverse strand, counting down.
CGGGGCGGCGGTCCTCGCGTAGCGCGCGGCATCCTGGCCCTCTCCGCCGAGACAAGGATCCTCGCCTACTCGGCGCTCGACGAGCGCAGGGCGGTGCTGTCGATGCTCGAGGCCGGCGCCGTCGGCTACCTCGTGAAGGGCGGGCCCCAGGAGGAGGTGGCCGCCGCGATCCGCAAGGCGATGATGGGCGAGCGCCCGATGTCGGGGGAGGTGGCCGACGAGGTGATGAAGGCCCTCACCGAGCGGATCCGCCTGGAGGCCGACGACCGCGACTCGAGGGACGAGCTGGATCGGCAGATCCGACGCTTCCTGGCCGGGCGGGACCTCCGCATGGCCTGGCAGCCGATCGTGCAGCTCTACTCACGAGACGTCGTCGGGGCCGAGGCCGTCCCCCGGTTCGGAGGCGCTCCGAAGCGCACGCCCGAGGGATGGTTCCGCGAGGCATGGAGGCTGGGGTTCGGCCCCGAGCTCGAGGGGACCGTGCTCGAGGCGGCCGCCGGCCGGCTGGAGCAGCTGCCCGAGGAGCTCTTCGTCGCGGTCAACCTCTCCCCGGGGTGCCTTGTGGAGCCGGGCTTCCTGGCGTCGATGGGCCACCTCCCTTGGGAGCGGATCGTCGTGGAGGTGACCGAGCGCTCCTCCGTGGACGACTACGCGCAGCTCCGGGCGGCGGCGCGGGAGATCCGCCAGCATGGGGGCAGGCTCGCCGTGGACGACGCGGGAGCCGCCTTCGCCAGCCTCCGGCACGTCGCCGAGATCGAGCCCGACCTGGTGAAGATGGACGCGCGTGTGTGTCGCAACATCCACATCGATGCGCGTATGCACGCGCTGGCCACCGCCCTGATCTCGTTCGCCCGGGAGCTGGGGGCCGAGATCGTGGCCGAAGGGATCGAGCACCGGGGGCAGCTCGACGCCCTCAAGGACATCGGCGTGGAGTTCGGCCAGGGCCCCTTCTTCACCGGGGTGGACGACTCGAAGGAGGTCCAGGTCCGCGTCCCCCGGAAGCGTCGGGCCCGCCGCTGACGCTCAGGCCCCCTGGCCGACCCCCTGCTGGCGCTGGTAGAGCTTCCCTTCCGTGGCGACCGAGGGGGCGATCATGACCTCGGCCTTCTGGAACTCCCGGATGTTCAGGTAGCCGGTGGTGGCCATCGACATCCGGAGCGCCCCGAAGAGGTTGAGGGTGCCGTCGTTCTCGTGGGCCGGGCCCACCAGGATCTCCTCCAGCGTCCCGATCTGCCGGGTCTGGACCCGGGTCCCTCGAGGCAGCGACGGGTGGAACGTGGCCATCCCCCAGTGGGAGCCCTGTCCCGGCGCCTCACGCGCCTTCGCCAGCGGCGACCCGATCATGACGGCGTCGGCCCCGCAGGCGATCGCCTTGGCGATGTCGCCGCCGGTCCGCATCCCGCCGTCGGCGATCACGTGGACGTAGCGCCCCGTCTCGTGGAGGTGCTGCATCCTGGCGGCCGAGGCGTCTGCGATCGCCGTGGCCTGCGGGACGCCGATCCCGAGGACCTGGCGCGAGGTGCATGCCGCGCCCGGCCCCACCCCTACCAGCACGCCGACCGCGCCCGTCCGCATCAGGTGGAGCGCGGTCGAGTACGACGCGCACCCCCCGACGATCACCGGAATCTCGAACCTGGCGATGAACTCCTTGAGGTTGAGCGGCTCGCTCTGCGTGGAAACGTGCTCGGCGGAGACCACCGTTCCCTGGATCACGAGGATGTCGAGCTCGGCCTCGAGGACGAGGTGCGCGTACCGTGCCGTCCGCTGCGGCGTCAGCGAGGCGGCCGAGACGACCCCACCTTCCTTGATCTCCTTGATCCGGCGGACGATCAGCTCCTCTTTGACCGGCTCCTGGTAGAGCTCCTGCATGCGGCGCGTCGCCTTCTCGGGCGGGAGGCTCGCGACTTCGTCGAAGAGCGGGTCGGGGTCCTCGTAGCGCGTCTGCAGGCCCTCGAGGTTGAGGACGGCGAGGCCTCCTAGGCGACCCACCTCGATCGCGGTGGCCGGCGAGACCACCGCGTCCATGGCGGAGGCCATGAGCGGGAGGGGGAACGTCCAGGCATCGATCTCCCAGGAGACGTCGATGTCATCGGGGTCCCGGGTCCTCCGCGAGGGAACGATCGTCACCTCGTCGAACCCGTACCCCCGCCGAGCCTGCTTCCCGATGCCGATCTCGATGTCCACGTTCCCCCCTCGGAGACGAAGACGCCCGGCCGATGAGCGCGGCCGGGCGTCGGGTCACATGCCCGCACGGTAACAGCGGCCAGCGGCGACTTCAACGGACGGGCTCGGCGGGCGCGACGCGGCCGGAGACCTCGCCGAACCCGATCCGGCGGCGCCCCGCCTCGCACCATCCGCGCAGGACGACGGTGTCCCCGTCCTCCAGGAAGGTGCGCGTGGCGCCGCCGGGAAGCTCCAGGGGACGCCTGCCCGCCTCCGTGAGCTCGATCAGGCTGCCCTGCGATCCGCGGTCGGAACCGGAGATCGTCCCCGAGGCGAACAGGTCGCCCGGGCGGGCCACGGCTCCGTTCGACGTGGCGTGCGCGAGCTGCTGGGCGATCGTCCAGTAGAGGCCTCGGAGGTTGGTCCGGGAGATCGTCGAGGGCGCGGCGGCATCCTCGGGCGCCAGTGCCACCTCCAGCTCCACGTCGAGCCCCCACGGCTCGTCCGTCCGCAGGTATGGGAGCGGCTCGGGATCCTGGGGCGGGGGGGGGACCCTCCAGGGGGCGAGCGCATCGAGCGTGACGACCCATGGCGAGATCGAGGTGGCGAACGACTTTCCCAGGAACGGCCCGAGCGGCTGGTACTCCCACCGCTGGAGGTCGCGGGCGCTCCAGTCGTTGACGAGCACCAGCCCGAGGATGTGATCGGCGACGCGGTCGATCGGGATCGGCCGGCCGAGGGGGTTGCCCGGGCCGGTCACGAAGCCCACCTCCAGCTCGAGGTCGAGGAGGCGCGAGGGGCCCCAGCCCGGCTCCGCCCCGCCACCGGCCGGCGCCGTCTGCCCCACCGGCCTCCGGATCGGCGTCCCGCTCACCACCACGGTTCCCGACCGCCCGTGGTATCCGACGGGGAGGTGGCGCCAGTTCGGGAGCAGCGGATCACCCTCGGGGCGGAACATCCGCCCGAGGTTCGTGGCGTGCTCGATCGACGAGTAGAAGTCCACGTAGTCGCCGGGAGCGAAGGGGAGGTGGAGCTCGACCTCGGAGAGGGGAGCCAGCGTACGCTCGGCGAGCCCCGCCTCCTCGACCCGGCGGTCCCCCTCGACCAGCAGGCCCGAGAGGCGCTCGCGCACCGCCCGCCAGGTGGCCCGGCCCAGGCCGAGGAAGGGGTTGAGGGCCTCCGCGAGGAAGACCTCGGGCCGGAGCCCGGGGATCCCGTCGAGGAGGCCGCCCAGGGCGAGCTCCCCGAGATCCAGGACGTGGTCCCCGATGGCCACTCCCGCCCGCGCCGGGCCCCCGCCCCTGGAGAAGACCCCGTAGGGAAGGTTCTGGATCGGGAAGTCCGACCCCTCGGGGACCGGGACCCACGACCGGAGGCCCGGGTCCACCGTCGGATCGTCGCTCATAGCACCCCGAGCTGGAGGAGGTCGTCCACGGGCTCCTGGAAGCTGCAGCTCCCGTAAGCGAAGAGGAGGGACCCCCGGGCCTCCCGGACGGCCTGGGGTCCGGCGTCGAGGTCCCGCCACCGGAACCGGTCGGCCGAGAGCCGGAAGGCGTCGGGGGTCTCCTCGGCCACGATCGCCTCCACCCGATCGGGGCCGAGGTCGTGCTCGCGGGCCAGGACGGCGGCCCCGACGACGTTGACGAAGCCGTGCTGGACGAAGCCGGTCTCTTCATCCACGTGCCGGAAGGGATGGTGGAGCCCCGCGGTGGCCTTGCACCTGAGCACGAGCCGCCGACACCCGTCCAGGAACGCGGCCACGGCGGCCGGAGAGGGGACGTGGTCCTCGGTGGGGCCGCCGGTGCGCAGCTTCGCGCCGGCCGCGTGGCCGGCGATGGCTTCGAGGTCGTCGTCCAGGCCGGGGCCGGGATCCACCTCGAGGAAGGGGAGGGCCCCCAGGTCGGCGCCCTCCACCCACTCCACGAGGTCGCCCACCGACTCGTGGTCCGTGACCGGCAGCTTCGTCTCCACGAGCTCGATCTGGACGCGGCCGCGCTCGACGCCCAGGAAGGCCGCCGAGGCCTCGAGCCCCACGTCGAGCGTGGCCGCGTCCAGCAGGACGCTGACCCGCCATCGATCGAGCAGCCCCAGGTGGCCGGCCAGCTCCGAGAGCCTCCCCGCCGGGCAGATGAACCTGCCCAGCATCCATGCGTGCGGACCTCCCCGCGCCCCCGCGTGCTGGGCCGCCGCGGCATCCATCGACAGCGACGCGGGAGGGAAGAGCCCGGCGTCGTCGATCAGCTCGTGAAGGAAGGCTCGTCGAGCATCGTCCGCCATGCGCAGGATTCTAGGCGCGCATCAACGTCCGGTGCTGGAGAAGTGCTGGTAGTCTCGGGTCGAGCTCCAGGCGCCGCCCCACGACCAACCGATCCGGGCGAACGCCCGGACCACCGGATCCCCGGCGCGGATGATCGCGGGGTGGTCCACGGACCGGTCGACGAAGCGGCGTCCCCGCCTAGGCAGCACACGTCCCGACGAGGTGACGTACGGGTTCTGGACGGGGTTGAGGTCGATCGCTCGCCCGTACGCGTGCTCCGACCAGGTGGTCGAGCCCGTGGCGGTGCGGCAGCTGAACGCGGAGGTGTTGTTCGCCCGCATCGAGCGGCGGTCGCTGCCCCCGTAGCGGTCCACGGGCCGCATCCGCTTGATCGGGTAGCCGACCCGGAACAGCCGCCGCATCACCCGGATCATGGGCCGGGCGTGCCTGCGCCGCACGACCAGACGGCCGACCCGCACCTCCTCGTCGAAGCCCCAGTGCCGGACCGTGAGGAGCCGCAGCTGCCGGGGCGGGACCGGGCAGCCCGGCCGCCAGGAGCGCCCGAGGTCCGCCCGCCTCACCCGCTCGATCTCGAACCGGAAGCGGGCCTGGGACACGGGACGGTCCCCGGCCGCGCTCGGACCCGCATCGCTCGGCCCGGTCCTGCCCGAGGGGGCGAGCGTCGCGGCGGCGGCACGCTCGGGGGGCGGGCCGGAGGCGCCGGCGATGGCCAGGGCGACCGCGAGGGAGGTCCACCGGAGGCCGTCCGACGGATGCACGGCCCCATGATGCCTCAGGACGAGAGGACCTCGGGAGAGGTCGCGAGCCGCGTCCCGTCGGGCCGGATCCAGGTCAGCTCGGCCGAGGGGTGGCCCCGGAGGCGCCACCCTCCCTCGTGCAGCAGTCGGTGGTGCGCGTGGCACAGGAGCACGAGGTTGTCCAGGTCGGTGGGCCCACCCTTCGCCCAGTGGCGGATGTGGTGGGCCTTCAGCCACGCCCCGCGCTCGCATCCCGGGAACCGGCAGGCGCGGTCACGGAAGCGAAGGAGCCGCCACAGCCGCGGGGGGATGGCCCGCATCCGCCTCCCGATCCCCACGGGGCGGCCGTCCGTCTCCAGCACCCACTCCACCTTCGCGTGGCAGGCCAGCCTGCGGACGGCCTCCGCGGACAGCCGGACCCCGCTCTCGGTCTCGGCCAGGTGCGGCCTCCCCGGCTCGGGGACCCGCGCCAGGAGCTCGGCCGCCGTGTGCACGACCAGCACCGGCGACGCCGCCTTGTCCGCGGGAGCCGCGGTGACGGATCCCACGAGCGCGTCGGCCAGCTTCGCCCCGACGGGATCCAAGGCGTCGCGGCGAGTCTCCATCCGCTCGGCCCGGCTCCCCAGCGCCGCCTGGAGCGCCGCCCCCTGCTCGGAGGCGAGCACCCCCTCGAGGTGGAGCAGGGGACGTTCGGGGTCCCAGTCCATCCGGAGGTACCGGCGGCGATGGAGCGAGTCCTCCTCCTCTCGCTCCAGGCGCTCGTGGCGCCGCACCTCCTGCCAGAGGCTCACCGGTCGCATCCGGGGAGCCCTCCGCGACCACGCCTCGTCGGTCGCGGGCGTGGCGAACCTGGTGAGGGGACGGACCTGATCCCACGAGAGCCGTCGCTCCTCGAAGGCCTCTCTGATCGCGGGCAGCGAGCGCAGCGCCGACGCCACCCGCACCATCTCCCGCGTGGTCGATCGGGCCAGACCCCACCTCGCAGCGAGCCAGGCGGTCATGGAGGTGGCCCCGTCGCGCCGCCAGAGACGTCGCTCGTCGACGGCGGCGATCCACGCGAGCCGCTCGGCGGAGGCGTCGGCGGCCCTCCGGTGACACTCGTCCATCATCGCCACCGGATCCCGGGCGGCTCGGTGCAGAAGCGCCGTCTCCATGGACGCACCGTAGCAGGCGGGTCTGACATGAACCGCTCGTCAGACCCGCCCGAAACGCGGCGATCCTACCAGCGCGCGATCACCCGGCAGGGGCCGCCGGAGCCCTCCTCCCACGGGATCAGGCCGACGAAGACCGTGGCGCGGTTCGC
>DASUTW010000226.1:0-2354 GCA_036374395.1 Actinomycetota bacterium | reverse complement strand
GAGCGCCCCTCGGACGTGCGGGAGCACCGGGCCCTGCACGGCCTGACCCGATCGCTGATCTACAACATGGTCCACGGCGTCACCGAGGGCTACCAGAAGGTGCTCGAGATCCAGGGCGTGGGCTACCGGGCGACGCTGCAGGGGACCGCGCTCGAGGTCCAGGTGGGGTACTCGCACCCGGTCCGCGTCGAGGCCCCGGAGGGGATCGAGTTCGAGGTCCCCGCCCAGAACCGCATCGTGGTGCGCGGGATCGACAAGCAGCTCGTGGGACAGGTCGCGGCAGACATCCGCGACATCCGCAAGCCCGAGCCGTACAAGGGCAAGGGCATCCGCTACGAGGGCGAGTATGTGCGGAAGAAGGCCGGGAAGGCCGCGAAGGCGGGGCTGGGGGCATGACGACCAGGACGGCGAAGACGAGGGCCGCCCGGATGCGCCGGCACCGGCGCGTCCGGAAGCGGATCACCGGCACCGCCGAGCGGCCGCGCCTCGCCGTGTACCGCTCCAACCGTCACGTCTACGCCCAGCTCGTGGACGACGTCTCGGGCCGCACGCTGGCCTCGGCCTCCTCGCTCGAGCCGGAGGTCCGGGAGGGTGGGACGGGCAAGACCGAAGTGGCGAAGGTCGTGGGCGGCCTCATCGCCGGCCGGGCCAAGGAGGCGGGGATCGAGCGCGCCGTCTTCGACCGCGGCGGCTTCCTCTTCCACGGGCGCGTGGCGGCCGTGGCCGAAGGGGCCCGGGAGGGAGGACTCCAGATTTGAGGCGCTACGACAGCCAGGACAAGAGCCCCTACGAGGAGCGCGTGGTCTCGATCAACCGCGTGGCCAAGGTCGTGAAGGGGGGCCGGCGCTTCTCGTTCGCGGCCCTCGTGGTCGTGGGCGATGCGGCCGGACGCGTGGGGATCGGCTACGGGAAGGCTAAGGAGGTCCCCGCGGCGATTCAGAAGGGCGTGGAGGAGGCCAAGCGAGCCATGTTCGAGGTCCCGATGATGGGGACCACGATCCCGCACCAGGTGGTGGGTCAGGACGGCGCGGGCCGCGTGTTGCTCAAGCCGGCCGCGCCCGGCACCGGCGTCATCGCCGGCGGGCCCGTGCGCGCCGTGATCGAGGCGGCGGGGATCAAGGACATCCTCTCCAAGTCCCTGGGCTCCGACAATCCGATCAACATCGTGCACGCCACCGTGAAGGGGCTCCGCGAGCTCCGACGCCCCGAGGACGTGGCCGCCCTGCGGGAGCGCGAGATCCACGAGGTCGCCCCTCGTCCCATGATCGAGGCCATGGAGTCCGCTCGCACGCGCCTGGCGCACGAGCGGCGGGAGGCCGGTCTGGATCGGGAGGAGGCCGGTGGCGAAGCTTAAGGTCACCCAGGTGCGGGGGCGGGCCGGCAAGCCCGAGCCTCAGCGGCGGACGCTGATCGCGCTGGGCCTCCGCCGGGTGCGCCAGTCGGTCGTCCACGAGGACCGCCCGGAGATCCGAGGCATGATCGCCAAGGTCCGCCACCTGGTGGACGTCGAGGAGGTCCGATGAAGCTGCATCACCTCAAGCCGCCGAAGGGCGCCAAGAAGGACCGCACCCGCGTGGGTCGAGGGCGAGCCGGCGCCAGAGGCAAGACGGCCGGCCGAGGCACGAAGGGCTACCTCGCTCGGAACCAGCCCAAGCAGGGGTTCGAGGGCGGGCAGATGCCCCTGGCCCGCAGGGTCCCCAAGAAGAAGGGGTTCACGAACCGGAACCGCGAGGCGTGGGTGGTGGTGAACGTCGAGACCCTGGCCGCTCGCTTCGAGGCGGGCGAGACGGTCACACCGGAGGCGATGGCGGAGCGGGGGCTGGTCCGGCGCCGACTCCCCGTGAAGGTCCTGGGGCGCGGCGAGATCGACCGCGCGCTGACGATCCAGGCCCACGCCGTCTCGAAGGCCGCCCGCGAGAAGATCGAGGGCGCGGGCGGGACGGTCGAAGTCCTCTAGCCTCCGATAGACTAGGCCGCGAGTTCGCCGGGCGGGCCGGCGAGGAGGAGCAGACGTGCTGCGAGCGTTCATCGACGCGTTCAAGATCCCGGACCTCCGGAACAAGATCCTCTTCACGCTCTTCATCATCGCCGTGTACCGGATCGGCGCGCACTGGCCCGTCCCCAACGTCGACGTGGCCGCGGCCCGCTCCGCGACGCAGGTCACGGGAGGGCAGGGGAACGTCCTCTCGTTCATCGACCTCTTCGCCGGTGGCGCGCTCCAGAACTTCGCGATCTTCGCGCTCGGGATCATGCCCTACATCACGAGCTCGATCATCATGCAGCTCCTCACCGTGGTGATCCCGAAGCTCGAGCAGTGGCAGAAGCAGGGCGAGGTCGGGGTGAAGAAGATCACC
>DASUTW010000225.1:0-3930 GCA_036374395.1 Actinomycetota bacterium | reverse complement strand
CCGCACCCGCGTGTGGTACTCGGAGATGTCCGAGCCGTCCACGACCGCCGAGGTTTCCAGCACGTCCATCCCCTCGATGCCGCGGAGGGTCTTCGTCGCCTCGGCGAGCGCCTGCGCCGCGGCGTCCCGCCACGACTCGTTGGAGACCCCGACCAGCTCGATCGTCTTCACTACCGCCACGGCGTCCTCCTTGGGAAAGCGTCGCCCGCATCGTAGGACGGAGACGATGCCGCGGACAACCCGAGCGTGGCAGACTCCTTCCCATGCCCCCCGCGATCGAGGACTACGCGCTGATCGGCGACCTCCATACGGCCGGTCTCGTGAACCGGAACGGCTCGATCGACTGGCTGTGCCTCCCCCGGTTCGATTCCGGAGCCTGCTTCGCCGCGCTCCTCGGCGAGCCCCGCCACGGGCGGTGGTCGATCGCTCCGTCCGGCCGAGTGATCCGGACGCGGCGCCGGTACCGCCCGGAGACGCTGATCCTCGAGACGGAGATGGAGACGGACGACGGCGCGATCCGTCTCGTCGACTGCATGCCTCCGAGAAGCAGCGACCCGACCGTCGTGCGCGTCGTGGAGGGAGTCCGGGGCCGGGTCCCCGTGCATCTGGAGCTTGTGATCCGATTCGACTATGGCTCGATCGTCCCCTGGGTCCGCCGTGTGGACGGGGCGCTGTCGGCGATCGGCGGACCCGACGCCGTCTGGCTCCGCAGCAGCGTCCCCACGAAGGGCCGCGACCTGACCACGGTCGCCGACTTCGCCGTCGACACAGGGCAACGGGAGACGTTCACGCTGACCTGGCGGGCGTCGCACCGACGCCCGCCCCCAGTAACCGACCCCTTCCATGCGCTCGACGAGACCGACCGATGGTGGCGGCGCTGGTCCCAGCGCTGCACGTACCGCGGCGAGTGGCGAGATCCTGTCCTCCGATCGCTGATCACGCTGAAGGCGCTCACCTACCAGCCCACCGGCGGGATCGTCGCCGCCGCCACCACCTCGCTCCCCGAGCGGCTCGGGGGGGCCCGCAACTGGGACTACCGGTACTGCTGGGTACGGGACGCGACCTTCACCCTGTACGCGCTGATGCTCGGGGGCTACCGCGCCGAGGCTCGAGCGTGGCGGGACTGGCTGCTCCGCGCCGCGGCCGGCCAACCTGAGCAGCTCCAGATCATGTACGGACCCGCCGGCGAGCGCCGCTTGTCCGAGGCAGAGCTCCCCTGGCTCCCCGGCTACGAGGGCTCTGCGCCCGTCCGGGTGGGGAACGCGGCCTCCGATCAGCTCCAGCTCGACATCTACGGCGAGCTGATGGATGCGATGCACCAGGCCCGGGGCCTCGGGATCGAACCGGAAGGGCCGGCCTGGGACCTGCAGCGGGTGCTGATGGATGCGCTGGAATCGCGCTGGACCGAGCCCGACAACGGCATCTGGGAGGTGCGGGGGCCGCGGCGCCACTTCACGCATTCCAAGGTCATGGCCTGGGTCGCCGCGGACCGAGCGGTGAAGGCGGTGGAGCGGTTCGGGCTCCCCGGCCCGGTGGAGCGGTGGCGGAGGCTCAGGAACGAGATCTGGGAGGAGGTGTGCCGCAAGGGCTACAACCCGAGCCGTGGCACCTTCACTCAGTCCTACGGGTCCCCACTGCTGGACGCGAGCCTCCTGATGATACCCCTCGTCGGGTTCCTTCCCCCCACCGACCGTCGCGTCGTGGACACCGTCGAAGCCGTCGAGCGAGAGCTCTCGCGGAACGGGCTCGTACTGCGCTACCAGACCGACGCCCCCGAGGACGTGGACGGGCTCCCCGATGGTGAAGGGGCGTTCCTGCCCTGCAGCTTCTGGCTCGCCGACGCCCTGTGGTTGGATGGGAGACGAGAGGAGGCCAGGTCCCTCTTCCGGCGCCTCCTCGACCTCCGGAACGACGTGGGCCTGCTGGGGGAGGAATTCGACCCGCGGGCCGGACGGATGCTCGGCAACTTTCCCCAGGCCATCTCCCATGTCTCGCTCGTCAACACCGCGCTCAACGTCGGTCGCGCCCCCGGGCCGATGCATCAGCGCGCCAGGAGCTGAGCCACGATCGAGGCTCGTGACGGAACGGAGGGAGGCAGCGGATGAGAAGGAGGCCCGCGCCGTGAAGGGGCTTACGGCGATCCCCCATCGTGTGGGCACCGTCGCCCTCACGGACGTCCCGGAGCCCTCACAGGAGGAGGGGGTCGTGCTCGTCGAGTCGCTGATGGTGGGGATCTGCGGGACCGACGAGGAGATCATCGCTGGCAAATACGGCTGGGCGCCTCCCGGTCGTCCCCGGCTCGTGCTGGGACACGAGGCGCTGGGCCGAGTGATCGACGCGCCGCCAGACGCCGACGTCTCGCAAGGGGACCTCGTCGTCCCCTTCGTGCGCCACCCCGACCCCGAGCCCTGCCCGAACTGTGCCGTGGGTGAGTGGGATATGTGCCGCAACGGCCGCTACACGGAGCACGGCATCAAGGAGCGGGACGGCTTCCTCCAGGAGCGCTATCGAGTCGACCTGGACCGGCTCGTGCGCATCGATCCTTCGCTCGGAGAGCTTGGCGTGCTGCTGGAGCCTACGAGCATCGTGGCGAAATGCTGGGACCACGTGACGAGGATCGGCTCCCGGGCCCGCTGGCACCCTCGTCGCGCCCTCGTCACGGGGGCCGGGCCCGTGGGCCTCCTCGCGGCGATGCTCGGGATCCAACGAGGCCTCGAGGTCCACATCCTCGATCGACACACAGACGGACCAAAGCCCACACTGGCTCGCGAGGTCGGGGCCACCTACCACTCAGACCTCTCGCAGCTCGACACCAAGGTAGACGTCGTCGTCGAATGCACGGGGTCGGGGGCGCTCGTCTTCGAGACTCTTCGTCGACTGCATCCCAACGGCGTGATGGCCCTCGCCGGCCTCGCGGCGAGCGGGCGAACCACCACGCTCGAGCTGGATGCCGTGAACAAGGCGTTGGTCCTGGAGAACCTCGCGGCTTTCGGGTCGGTGAACGCGAACCGCCGCCACTACGAGACGGCGACCGCGGCCCTCGCCGCCGCGGAACGGGGGTGGCTCCGCAAGCTGATCACCCGGACCGTTCCCCTGGAGCGATGGGAGGAGGCGCTCGACGAGGCCCCCGACGACGTGAAGGTGGTGATTCGGGTCGGATCATGAGTCGCGTACGTCTACACGCCTCCGCCGTTCCGGTACAGCCCCCTGTCCGCTGGCCCATATCTCGGATGCTCGATAGGCTTCCTTTGCCCACCTGCGCAAGGAGGGATCATGGCGCGAGCCGAGGAATGGATCGGCGAAGGAGCGGCGCAGTACCTGGAGCCGGGCGAGGAGGTGCTGGCCGCGTTCGTCGCGGCGCCCCGCGGCTACACGCAGTCGGTGGCCGGCGTGAGCGGGGTGGGAGAGGGCCAGATGGACCGGGCGTCCGAGGGCGCCGATCAGGCGGGGTTTCGACTCGAGGCGCCGATGGGCATCGCGCTGACGCCGAGGCGGCTCCTCGGGCTCTCCGTCTCCAACCCCGTCGGGATGGGGGTCGGCGGCAAGGTGAAGGGCCTGCTCAGCTTCGCGCCGATCGAGGACGTCGACGCGATCGAGGTGAAGCGCCTCCTCATGGGCTCACGCATCACGCTGACGATCCGCGGCGAGTCGTTCAAGCTCGAGGCGGGCGCCGGCGCCAAGGCCAAGCCCCTGGCCGAGGCGTTCCAGCAGCTGAAAGCGGCTCAGGCCCCCTCGTAGACGTCGATGAAGCGCCGGTAGCTCCGGCCGATCCGCGAGGCCGCCTCGCTGCGGTCGATCTTGCCCTCCACGAAGTCCATGAGCGGAGGTCCCCAGATGGTGCGGCCGATGGCGAAGCCCCGGTAGCCGGGGACGCCGGACCCCTGCCGCAGCCAGTGGTCCACCGCGGCGTCGTCGGCCCCGCGTCCCAGC
>DASUTW010000224.1:0-5136 GCA_036374395.1 Actinomycetota bacterium | reverse complement strand
CCCGGAGCCCTGGAGCAGCTTCCCCCGCCAGGCGCACGCCGTGGATCGCCTCCCGCTGGGGGGCGCCCTCGTGGTGCTGGCGGCCGGCGAAGGCCTCCTCGACCGCGACGTGCTCCTTCGCGTGATGGGCCCCCTGGACCTCCTCGTCACGACGATGGCCGTGATGGGCCGCCAGGAGCGGCTCGAAGCGGAGCTGCTGCGGATCCGCCAGGAACAGGCCCTGCTGGCCGCCAGCCTCCAGCACGACCTCCGTACGCCGCTGACCTCCGTCCTGGGCGCGGCGCAGACCCTGCTCGATCGGTCGGCGAGCCTCTCGGCGGAGCAGCGCGCGGAGCTGCTCGAGGTGATCGCGGCGCAGGCCGAGCGCCTGAACGAGATGATCGGGGAGACCATAGCCAGGCACGACGCCGGCCCCGACGTGCCGGTGCGGATGACGCTGGTGGACCCGGCGGCGGTGGCTCGGCGGGTGTGCGGCGCCGCTCGGTCGGCGAGGGGTGGCGAGATCGCGATCGACGTCGAACCGACGCCGTTCCTCTGCGACGAGTCGAGGCTGGAGCGAGCGCTCCTCAACCTCGTCGACAACGCCCTCAAGTACGCCCCGGACGGGACCGAGGTGCACGTGATCGGCGCTCGCGCCGGCGGCACGTACACGTTCACGGTGGCCGATGCCGGGCCCGGGGTCGCCTCGGAGGTGGCCGCCGCGATGTTCTCCCCCTACGTGACCGATCCCTCCCGGGACGACGGAACCGGCCTGGGGCTCCACTCGGTCACCCACGTGATGGAGGAGCTCGGGGGGAAGGTCTCCTACGCCCGCGCCAGCGGGTGGACGCGCTTCTCGCTCGCGCTCCCGTGGCGGGAGCCGGATGCGGGAGCGCCGGATGCATGAGATCGCCGAGCGCCTCGGGGCGACGGACCTCTTCGTGCTCTACCGCGTGGCCCCCCAGAGGCTCGTGAACGTCGACGGCCACGGCCGGGGTGCCGGGTGGGCTGGGAACATCGACCTCGACCCCTCCACCGAGCGGTGGCTGACGGCGGTGCAGGAGCAGGGCCTGGCCCGCGTCTCTCAGGGGATGCCCCAGCGGATCTTCGGGCCCTACTGGGCGTCCCAGGCCGTGGGCGTCGCGGTGGGGGAATATGTCGTGGTTCTGGGGGGGCGGGACGTGGCGAACCTGCCCGACGAGCGGGTCCGCGACGCCGCGGCCCTCGCCGTCGGGGCGGTGGCCGAGGTCCCAGTGGCGAAGCGCCTGGCCGACGACCTCGAGGTGACCCAAGCGGCGCTGTCGGTGGCCCGGATGCGCCCGGACTCCCTGGACGCCGCGGCGAGGGCCATCGCCACGACCGCGGCCCGGGCCACCTCCTGCGAGTTCGGCGCCGTGCTCCTGTTCGGGCCTCCCATCTCGCTCCATCTCGCGGAGGAGGGCTGGCGGCCCTCCGCGAGCGAAGAGGAGATCGCGGCCGCCCTCCTCCCGCTGGCCCAAGCGCTCTCCGACGGGCTCTACGTCGAGCAGGACACGTCCGAGAGCCCCTTCCCGTACCGTCCGCTCACGTTCGAGGACGGGCTCGTGGCTCGATGCGCGGTGCGGCTCGGCGAGGATGGTGACCTCGGCGTGCTGGTGGTGGCCCACTCGTTCGAGTCGCCGCGAGGCTTCACGATGCTCTGCCAGCGGGTGATGCGGGCCATCGGCGAAACGGCCCAGTCGACCCTCTCGTCGCTCATCGAGAGCGGGGTGCGAGAGGGGGGATTCGAACCCCCACGGGCCTGAGCCCACCGGCTCCTAAGGCCGGCGCGTCTGCCGTTCCGCCACTCTCGCGCACCCGAGTATAGGGTCCGTCTCGCACGCTTCGTTTCTCCGCTCGGGCCCGGGGGTAACCGAGGGTGGTGGCCGAGCACAGGCTCCTCTCCAGGGTTATCGACGGGGTCCAGGACCGGGTCCCGAAGCCCGTCGGAGACTTCATCGGCAGGCTTCGCGAGGAGGACGTCCTCCTGCCCGCGTCGGGCCTGGCCTTCTACGCCCTCGTCTCGATGGCACCCCTCCTGATCGTCTCGGTGTGGGTGGCCGGCTTGATCGTGGGCGATGCGCGGATCCAGCAGCTGTCCCAGCAGGTGAAGGACGTGGCGCCTCCCGGCCTGGGACTCGGCGACCTGATGCAGCGGGTGGCCTCGCAGGGAACGACCCTGGGGGTCGGAGCGGTGGTGGCCGCCCTGTGGCCGGCCACCGCCTACGGCTCGGGGCTGGCTCGAGGCTTCGAGCGTCTCCACCACAGCGACGGCGGGGAGATCCCCGGCCTCCGGGGCCGCGGCCTGGCGATCCTGGTGATCCTCCCCATGTTCGTCCTCGGGATCCTGGGAGCGGCGTTCCTGGGCACGACTCTTCTGAAGGACGGCATCACGGCGTCGATCCTCGGGCCCGTGCTGGCACTGGTCTTCGGGTTCGCCGCCGCGTTCGTCGGCACGGCCGTGATCTACTGGATCTTCCCCGTCCACCCCCTGCCCTGGGGCACGCTGGCCCGCGCCGCCGCGCTGGCGGCGGCTCTCATCGCCGTCCTGTCGCTGCTCTTCGTCCTCTATCTGAACCTCGGCGCCGACTTCGAAGAGAGCTACGCTAGCAGTACGATCGCGGGCATGGTCCTCCTGGGCGTGTGGCTGTTCCTCTCCAACGCGGTCCTCCTCGCCGTCCACGCGGGCGCGGACGAGCGCTGAATGGTCGCCCTCCTCGAAGAGATCGTCGAGTTCATCGGCCCGCTGTTCAACGGGTTCACGGGCTACGCGATCGTGACGGCCGCCGTGCTGCTCGAGCGCTCCATCCTGATCGGCGTCGTGGTCCCGGGGGAGGTGACGATGGCGGCGGGAGC
Source organism: Actinomycetota bacterium (assembly GCA_036374395.1). Classification (GTDB taxonomy): domain Bacteria; phylum Actinomycetota; class UBA4738; order UBA4738; family CALAEC01; genus DASUTW01. The sequence continues at coordinate 2,283 of DASUTW010000224.1, read as the reverse complement.
GCTGTTCGCGGCCAGGGGGCAGCTGAGCCTGACCCTGATCATCGTCCTCGGCGCCCTGGCCGCGGTGGTCGGCGAGTCGATCGGCTTCTGGCTGGGGCGCCGGTACGGCCGCTCGCTGATGAGGCGACTCCCGCTCCTGAACCGGTTCGAGCATCGCATCGAGGACGTGGAGGAGCTGTTCGATCGGCACGGGGGGAAGGCCGTGGCGGTCGGGAGGTTCGCGGCCGGGGCCGGGGTCTTCATCCCGTTCGTCGCGGGGATGGGGGGCATGCGCTACCGGAGGTTCCTGCTCTTCGACGTCCCATCGATCGTCATCTGGGCGGTGGGGGTGGGGTTCCTCGGCTACCTGGTCGGGCGGAACATCGAGCTCCTCGATCGGATCCTCACCAACTTCGGATGGGCGACGCTGGGCCTCCTCGTGGTGGGGATCGTGGCCTACGTGTTCTGGAAGCGCCGCCGCGAGTCGACAGACGATTGAGCGAGCCGCTACCCTCCCGCTTCGACCGAGGGAGGGAGCGTGAGCGGAAAGAGTCCTGGGCCTGCTGCTCGTGGCGATGATCGTCGCCGGCTGCGGCGAGCAGGTGGAGACCGTGGGGACCACCGCGGAGTGCATCCAGAAGGTGGGCGCGGTCGTCGACCACGAGTTCCTCGAGGAGCGAAGCTCCTCCCTCGTCCAGATCGGCGCGGGGAGGGGCGACCTCGTGGCCTCCATCGCCCAGGCGTGCGTGGAGGCCTCCCCCGAGGATCCCGTGGAGGAGATCGCGGAGCGGGCCGTGAAGATCCTCAACCCGGAACCCCTCGAGGAGAAGTAGCGGCGTCGAGCGCGCGGCCCGGTATGCTCGGGGCGTGACCGGCTTCTCGGTGCAGGAGGCGCGCGAGATCCTCGCCCGCACGCCGGGGGTGCTGGAGCGGCTGCTGAACGAGGCCTCGTCCGGATGGACCCACGAGGCGCCGCCCGGCGCCTGGACCCCGGCCAAGATCCTCACCCACCTGATCCACGGCGAGAAGACCGACTGGGTGCCTCGCGTCCAGATCATCCTCGAGGAGGGTGAGTCGAGGCCGTTCGAGCCGTTCGACCGCGAGGGCGGGGCGGACGAGGCGGGCCGTCCGGTCGAGAAGCTGCTGGCCGAGCTCGCCGAGCTCAGGGAGCGGAACCTCGCGTACCTCGACGGGCTCGAGCTGGACGAGGAGGCGCTGGCCAGGCAGGGGACGCATCCCGAGCTGGGCACGGTCACCCTGGAGCAGCTGATCGCCACCTGGGCCGTTCACGACCTCGGTCACGTGGGCCACGTCGTCGAGGTCATGTCGAAGCGGTACCGGGAGACGGTCGGCCCCTGGCGAGCGTACCTGCCCTTCCTCGACCGCCCAGACTGATCGCGGGCCCGGAATGCTGGGGGGCGAACGATCAGCGTTCCCCCCCGAGTCGAGTCAGCATGCCGGCGGTGGAACGGGAGATCGTCAGGAGCCCGGATCGACCTTCCTCAGGTAGCCTCGGGGGTTGAAGGTGAGCAGCAGCTTCTCGCGGTTCTCGTCCACGACGAAGTCTTCGGACTCGCGCAGGAACTCCTCGACGGCCTCCATCGGGCCCGGCCCCCAGTCGGGCAGGACGGGGTGGCCGTTGATGTTCGTGTCCTCGACGACGAGGTAGTGCGAGGGCGAGACGATCGGGCCGTAGGCCCGCAGCTCGCCGAGGACGTGGTCCCTGGAGTGGTCGGAGTCGAGGATGACCATCGCGCGGGACCGACCGACGATGCCCTCGACCTCCCGCACGATCCCCGGATCGGTGGATGACCCGGTCACGTACGTGATGCGATCGTGTGCGGGGCGTCCGCCCGGATCCTCGGTGTCGATGGTGACCACGCGCCCCCGCCCCAGCAGGTCGCAGATCGAGGCGAGGAAGAGGGCGCTCCCGCCGCGCCACGTGCCCGTCTCGACGATCGTGTCCGGGCGAGTCTCGTGGAGGATCTCCTGGTAGACCCAGAGGTCCAGCGGGCACTTCCACGTGGGGACGCCGAGCCAGTAGGTGTCCTTCCACGTTCCGCCGTGCTCCCCCGCTCCGTAGTACAGTCGATGGAAGTCGGCCACGGACATGGTCCGAGCGTACGCGTGCGCCGAACCGGATGGCAAGGGAGGGGCTCTCGGGCGACGCTCTCCATCCTGACCTGGGCTTTCGTGGGCCGTGAAGGACTCGAACCTTCAACCTTGGGATTAAGAGTCCCCTGCTCTGCCAGTTTGAGCTAACGGCCCCGCAGGAACAGTGTAGCGGGCGCCCTCATGCCCGCC
>DASUTW010000223.1:0-2544 GCA_036374395.1 Actinomycetota bacterium | reverse complement strand
GATCCGGACGGCGAACGGGGGAGGGGTGCGCTTCGGCGGACAGCACTCCCAGAGCGTGGAGAGCTGGGCGATGCAGATCCCCGGCCTGAAGGTCGTCGTGCCCTCCACGGCGACCGACATGATCGGGCTGTTCGCCGCGGCGGTCCGCGACCCCGACCCGGTGATCGTGATCGAGCCCAAGGTCCTCTACTCGCGGAAGGAGGACGTCCCGGACGGCGAGATCGTGGACAGGCTGGGGGCGGCCAAGGTGCTTCGGGAGGGCGGGGACGTCACGATCGCCGCGCTCGGCGCGATGGTGCCCCAGGCGGTGGACGCGGCCGAGCGGCTCGCAGGAGAGGAGATCGACGCAGAGGTGATTGACGTGCGATCGCTCGTGCCCCTGGACGCCACCACGCTCCTCGACTCGGTCTCCAAGACCTCCCGGCTCGTCACCGTCGAGGAGAACCCCCGTCTGTGCGGCTGGGGGGCGGAGCTCGCCTCGATCGTGGCCGAGGAGCGCTTCTACGACCTCGACGGCCCGGTCGTCCGCGTCACCACCCCGCACATCCCCCTGCCCGCCGCCGACTCCCTCGAGGACCTGGCGATCCCGTCGGCCGACGACGTCGTCAAGCGGGTCGTCGAGGCGATGGGCTGACGATGCCGCGTCACCTGGTCAGGGCCGCGTCCGAGGCCAGCTACGCCCCGCCGCCGGGTTTCGAGGACCACGCGGAGGGCTTCCGTCGGTGGCTCGTGGTGGACGAGGCGGCCGGCGCGGTCCACACGGGCTTCGGGCTCGGCGAGATGGACGTCGGCGGCTCGATCGCCCCCCACCTCCACTCCTACGAGGAGAGCCTGTTCGTCCTCGAGGGCGAGGTGGTGCTGCGAACGCCCGAGGCCGCGGCACAGATGCGGCCGGGCGACTACGGGATGATCCCGGTCGGGGTCCCGCACGCGCTCCGGAACGAGACCGACGGGCTCGCGCGGTGGGCGGCGATGTCCGCGCCCCAGCCCCGCCCGGCCCACGGCGGAGACACCTACTGGATCCCGCCCTTCCCCGAGCGCGAGGCCTCGCCCGTGGACCCCCGGGACCCCAGGACGCGATCCTTCGGGCACATCGATCCCCAGAACATGGAGGTCGACAAGCAGACCCAGGACATGCTGGCGGTCTCGGCCAGCATGCGCACGGCCCTCCTCGTCTACAGCGGGATCACCGTGAAGATGATGGTGGACTCGGATCTCGGCGCGCAGCTCTCCACGATGTTCATGGTGCAGTACGAGCCGGACGGGGTGGCCGGACCCCACGACCACCCGCTGGAAGAGACCTACCTGATCGTGGAGGGCGAGGTCGACGCGACGTTCGACGGGGAGCGATACCGGATGCGCCCCGGCGACGTGGCCTGGGCCGGGGTGGGGTGCGTCCATTCGTTCTCGAACCCGGGCCCGGGGATCGTTCGCTGGCTCGAGACCCAGGCGCCCCAGCCCCCCGCGCGGCACTCCTACCGCTTCGCCCGGGACTGGGACTACCTGAAGGACGGGCTCTCGAAGGAGGCAGGACGTGGCTGACGGCAACGTGGTGGTGATCGGCGGGACGTCGGGGCTGGGCCGGGAGGTGGCCGCGCACTACGCGGCGGAGGGCCGTCCGGTCGTGATCTCGGGTCGCGACGAGGAGCGGTGCTCGGCGATCGCCGAGGAGATCGGCGGCGACACGACCGCGATCGGGCTCGACCTCCACGAGCCGGAGAAGATCGGAGCGGCGCTGGAGGGGGTGGGGGGTGTCGACCATCTGGTGATCGCCTCGATCTATCGGGACGAGAACCGCGTGGCCGACTACGACGTGCAGGCCGCGATCCGGCTGGTCACGCTGAAGCTCGTGGGCTACACGGAGGTGGTGCACGCGCTCACGTCGCGCCTCCACGACGAGAGCTCGATCCTCCTGTTCGGCGGGCTGGCCAAGGACAGGCCCTACCCCGGCTCGACCACCGTGACCACGATCAACGCGGGCGTGGTGGGGTTGGTTCGGACGTTCGTGTCCGAGCTGGCGCCGATCCGCACGAACGCGATCCACCCCGGGATCGTGGCCGACAGCCCCTTCTGGGCGGCCAAGCCGCCGGAGGTCCTGGAGGCGGTCCGGGAGAAGACCCCCACGGGGCGTCCGCTCCGGATGCAGGACATCGTCCACGCCTCGGTGTTCCTGCTGGAGAACCCCGCGGTGAACGGCGTCAACCTCGCCGTGGACGGGGGCTGGTCGCTGACGTGAGCGGCCGTGTGGCCTACCTCGGCATGGGCCGGATGGGCGCCGCCATGGCCGCCACTCTCCGCCGCGAGGGGTTCGACGTGGTGGTCTGGAACCGGTCCCCGGAGAAGGCCGAGGCGGTGGCCGAGGCCAGCGGGTGCGAGGTGGCGGCGACCGCTCCCGAGGCGGCCGGGAGCGCGGAGATCGTGCTGAGCAGCCTGGCCGACGACGCGGCGGTCCAGGACGTCTACCTGGGCTCGGGCGCGGTCGCCGCCACCTCGCACCCGCTGGCTTCGGCCACCGCCTCGGCTTTCTCCGGTGACCGGTTCCAA
>DASUTW010000222.1:0-6101 GCA_036374395.1 Actinomycetota bacterium | reverse complement strand
CGGCTGCGGGGAGATCCTCACCGACGACGCCGGGGACCTGGTGGACGAGGGCGCGGGCCACGTCGACCAGCCGCCCCAGTACCAGAACGTCCCGGCCACGTCCGGACCGCACTTCACTCAGTGGCTGCCCCCCGGGGAGCGCGTCTACGACGTGCCCTTCGACCCGGCGTTCGAGTTCCGCGCCGTCCACAACCTCGAGCACGGCTACATCATCATGTACTACGAGCAGGACGGGGAGCGCGCCCTCGATCCCGGGATCGTGGAGGACCTGCAGACCCTGGCTCGCAGCCAGCCCAAGGTGATGATCGCTCCCTACCCGAACCTCCAGGAGGACGAGAACCTCGTGCTCGTGGCCTGGAACCGGGCCCAGCGGTGCGACGTCTCCGGGGCCTCCGCCGGCGACGTCCGCGAGGTCGCCGAGTACTTCATGGACCAGTTCCGCGGCAACGGGGGCGAGGCCCCCGAGCCCAACGCGGCCTAGGTCCGGACCGAGCAGCCCCCGCCCGGCCGGCAGGTGATCACCCCGCCCTCGAACCGCGCCCGCACGCGCCCGTCCTTCAGCTTCTTCTGACGGGAGGTCGGATATCCGAGCGGCCCGCCGGGACCCCCCCGATCGAGGTAGACGGGGAGGATCGGCTTGCGGATCCAGGCCGCGATCCCCTTGCGGAGGATCCGTCCCCGCTGGAACCGCTGCCACACACCGCCGGCGGCCGTCCGCTGACGACTGGTGGCCAACCCGGGTCGGCACAGGATCCGGTCGTACTCCTTGCGGATCGCGCCGATCACGCTGCGATCGGCGTTCACCCACACCCTCGTGTCCTTGAGGCCCAGGGCGCCGCGTAGGCTCCACCCCGAGGTTGTCCTCGAGAACGACCCTCCGCCCGACGAGCGACCCCGCACCCGGACCTCCACGAGCCGTCCCGAGACCCCTCGTCGCACCGCCTTGATCGATCGGACGTCGGCCACCGACCATCCGAGGGCGGACCGCAGACGCGCGGCGACGTCGCCGGACGAGAGCGTCACCTCCCAGGTCCGGTTGGGGTTCGAGGAGACGAAGTCCCCCGGATCGCAGACGCCCTTGAGGTAGGGCTGGGGCGATCCGCCCCAGACGTTCTCCACGCTCTCGGTGTATCCGCCGCTCGAGGACGAGTAGAGCGTCGAGATCGGGGCGCCCCCATGGAGCGCCACGCGCCGGGCCGTCTCGTCGACCGCGCGCACCCAGCGGTCGCCGTCGACGCCGACCTCCTTGTCCCATCCCACGTAGGCCTGGTCCCGAGTGTCGCCCAGGATGTGGCACGCACACCCCGTCCGGCCGCCGGCGGCCCGCTGGTACGCGTAGGTGCGCCCGGCGATGGCCTGGGCCTTCAGGGCGGCCATGGGCCACGAGGAGGGGACCTCCCCCAGCCCGTAGAGGTACTCCTCGGGATCGAGCACGGCCACGAGGTGGGCGCTGCCCTGGTCGGCGATCCGGAGCTCGAGCATCCCGCGACCGGCCCGGCGCCCCCACTCGGCCACCCGGATCACCGAGCCGTCGGCTCGGAGCAGCTGGAGGTGCCGGTTCGCCCCGCCCCAGAGCCGGCCGCCCACGAGCTGCCCGGTCGCCGTCTCGATCCGGAATTCGCCGCTCTGGACCGTGATCACCCTCGTGCGGCCCTGGGTCACCGTCTCGATGTGCGTGCCGTTCGACAGCGCCAGGTCGAAGGGGCCGGTCTGTGCGCTGATGGTGATCCGCTCCCGGTACTGGAGCAGCCCCACCCTGAAGACGTCGCGAGGGGGGTCGCGCCGCTGGACGCCGATGCCCGTGTAGTAGTGCTTGAGGATCCGGAGGGCCTTCCAGCCCTTCTTGGCGAGGCCGAAGGCTCCGTACTGGCTCATGCCGATCCCGTGCCCCCATCCCGATCCGTAGAACGTGAAGCGCTCGGCGGCGCCCGCCAGCGGCGCGAGCGAAAGAGCCGCCGCCAGGATCGAGATGGGGAGGAGGCGCCGGGCGACCATCGCTCAGGCGGGGGTCACGGTGCAGCCGGCGTCGGGCGGGCACGAGATCGTGCCGCCCTGGAAGGTGGAGACGAGGGTGCCGTCGGCCTCCGAGACGACGTCGGACGTCGGGAAGCCGAGGACGGAGGCGGGACCGCCGTGGCTCAGGTAGGTCGCGAGGACGGGGCCGTGGACCTCGTGGGCGCCCACGGCGTCGTGGTGGTAGATCGCTCCCCCGTCGAACCGCGCGCGGACGCCCCCGGCCTGGGCGCCGTAGGACCAGGGCCGTCCCAGGAAGCCGCCGTGCCCCCCGAGCGAGAGGTACGCGTCGAGGACGGAGCCGCGCAGCCACGTCTCGCGCTTCCGCCCGGCGTGGTGGTAGATCCGACCGTTCTCGAAGCGCTGCCAGCGGGCCCCGCTGATCTTCTTCTGGTTGCTCTTCGGGAGCCCGGGACGGCAGTCCAGCTCGTCGTAGGCCTCGCGGATCTTCCCCGTGACCTGCCGATCCTGATTCACCCAGAAGCGCGTGTCCCTGAGGCCGAGCCGACCACGCAGGTTCCACCCGCTCGTGCTCCACGATGCGGTGGAGCCGTTGCCCCGCTTGCCCTTGACCGTGGCCGTGACGACCCGCCCGGAGACTCCGCGCTTGTTCACGTTGACGGCGGTGACGCGGACGATCCCGTTCGGGCGGCCCAGGCGCGATGCCAGGCCCCGCGGGGTGAAGCTCGTGGACCAGAGGCGGTTGGGGTTGGCGGTGGTCCAGTCCCCGGGATCGCAGACGCCCTTCAGGTAGCCGACGGCGCCGCCGCCCCAGACGTTCTCGACGTTCTCCGTGTAGCCGCCGCTCGACGAGGAGTACAGCCCCTGGATCACCGCCCCACCGTGAACCGCCACCTTCCTCGAGGTGCCGCCCACGGCCTTCACCCATCTCCCGCCGGCCGTTCCCGACTCCTTGTCCCATCCGACGTACGCCTGGTCCCGCGTGCTCGCGTAGATGTCGCACGCACATCCCGTGCGCCCAAAGCCGACGACGACGTAGGCGTAGGAGCGGGCGGCGATGGCCTGGGCCTTCAGCGCGGCCATGGGCCACGAGGACGGGACCTCACCAAGGCCGTAGAGGTACTTCTCGGCCGGCACGACGGCCACCAGGTGAGCGCTCCGCTTGCCGACGATCTTCAGGCGGAGGAAGCCGCGCCCAGCGCTGTGCCCCCACTCGGGAACGCGGACCACCCCGCCGTTCTTCAGGCGGACCTCGAGCGGCTTCTTCGCCGACCCCCAGAGGCGCTTCTTCACCACGCTGCCGTTCGGGCGCTTGACGCGGTACCGGCCGTTCACGATGAGGATCCGGCGCGTGGCCCCGGCCCGGATCCGCTCCACGACGGCCTTCCCCACCCGGAGCACCGCCCTCCCCCGCTGCACGGCGACCGAGACCGACTGGCGGCCCTGGAGGAGCCCCACCCGGAACCGGCCCTTGGGAGGGTCGCGACGCTGGACGCTCGTGTTCGTGTAGAAGTGGCGGACGATCTTCGCGGGGCCCCATCCCTCCTTGGCCAGCCCGAACGCGCCGTACTGACCGAGCCCGATCCCGTGGCCCCACCCCGAGCCGTTGAAGCGGAAGCCTTTCGCCGCTCCGGCAGGGGCGGCCAGGAGACCCGCGGCGACGACCGCGACGAGCGCGGCTCGGAGCGCGGCGAGCTTCGGGTCCCTGGTCATGGTGTATTGGTCACATCGTCGGAGCGGGCACTCCGATTTAGCCCCATCTGGGGGCCGATGTCTAGGAGACCGAGCGGTCCGGCCCTACGCGCTCGCCGCGGACGGCGGCCCCGGCGGCGACCCTGGCTCCGTCGCCCAGGACCGCGTCCTCGACCACGGCGCCCGCGCCCACCTCGCTCCCCTGCCCGAGGATGCTGCCCGAGACCTCGGCCCGCTGGTCCACGAGCGCCTCCTCGTGGAGCACGCTGCGCGAGACGCGGGCCCCGCGCGCCACGCGAGCCCCCCGCCCGAGCACCACCGTCCCCTCAACCGTGGCCCCGGGCTCGACCACCACCCCGGGCCCGAGGTGGGGCCGCTCCGCGACGACGTCCCGGACCCTCCCCTCGAGCGCGTCGAGGTGGGCGGCGAGGTACGACTCCGGCGTCCCCAAGTCGCGCCAGTAGGCGTCGGAGGGGAACGCGTAGAGAGGCTCGCCCCGGGCGATGAGGTCCGGGAACGTCTCGCGCTCGATCGAGACCGGGACGCCCTGGGGGACGCCGTCGAGCGCGCGGGGCTCGAGGACGTACGTCCCCGCGTTGACGTGGGCCGCGATCGGCTCGCTCGGCTTCTCGCGGAACGCCAGGATCCGGCCCTCGTCGTCGGTCTCCACGAGCCCGTAGGGCCGGGCGTCCTCCACCGGTGTGAGCGCGATCGTCCCCGTCGCCCTCCGCAGCCGGTGGAAGGCCACGAGCTCCGAGAGGTCGAGGTCGGTGAGGATGTCGCCGTTGCACACGAGGAACGTCTCCTGGAGGTGCTCGCGGGCCGAGGCGATCGCCCCACAGGTGCCGAGCGGCGTCTCCTCGGTGATCCAGGTGATCCGGGGCGCCCCTCCGCGCTCCTTCAGGAACGCCCGGAACTCCTCTTCGAGGTAGGGCGAGGAGAGGACCACCTCCTCGACCCCGTGCCGGGCCAGCAGGTCCAGCAGGTGGTGGAGGAAGGGCCTGGTCATGAACGGGATCAGCGGCTTGGGGCGTGTCTCGGTGAGCGGCCGGAGCCGCGTCCCCTCGCCACCGACCAGGACGACGGCCTTCACCGCGGCCGTCTCCGGGGCCCGGCCACCCGGTCCTCGGGGCTGCGCCGCGCGATCAGCGCCGCTCGGGCCCAGAGCGCCGCGCGGGCCAGGGGCCGCAGGCCGATCGCGGGCCCGGTGGCGACGTGCTTCGAGAAGTAGCGGTAGATGCTGCGGGAGTGCTCGTAGGCCATGCGGCGGGGATGGCTCCGGGTCGAGACTCCCACCTCGTGCGTCACCTCCAACTCGGGCGTGAACAGCACAGACCATCCCCGCTTCCGGAGGCGCGTGCAGAGGTCCACGTCTTCGACGTACATGAAGTAGCCCTCGTCGAACCCGCCCACGGCGTGGAAGGCCTCCCGGCGGACCAGCATGGCCGACCCCGACACCCACTCCACCTCCCGCTCGGAGGCCCGGTCCCACTCGGCCATCGTGTAGGAGCGGGACCATCGGTTGTCCGGGGCCACCCTTCCCAGGAAGGCGTGGGCCAGCCCCTCGCCGATTCCGGGGACCTTCCGGGCGGAGGGCTGGAGCGACCCGTCGGGGTTGCGCACGAGACAGCCCAGCGCGCCCGCCCGCGGCCGCTCCTTCGCCACCTTGACGAAGGCGTCCAGCCGGCCGCCGGTGATGGCCGCGTCGGGGTTGAGGAGGAAGACGAACGGCGCCTCGGTCTCGGCGAACCCGCGGTTGGCCGCGGCGGCGAACCCGCGGTTCACCGGGTTGTCGATCACCCGGATCGACGGGTTCGCCGCCGCGGCCGCCTCCGCGCTCCCGTCCCTCGAGGCGTTGTCGACGACCGCGACGTCGAGGGCGAGGTCGCCCGCGGCCGCATAGACGGAGCCCACGCAGGTCCGCAGATGCTCGCCGGCGTTGAAATTGACCACGACGACGGCCAGGTCGGCGGTCACGTGGAGGCCGTCCGGGAGATGAGGACCAGGCCGCCGATGATGAGGAGCACGCCCGCCCAGCGCAGGGCCGTGACCGGCTCCCCCAAGACGACGCGGTCGAAGATCAGGATCAGCACGTAGGTGATCCCGGCGAACGGATACGCGAACGAGAGCGAGGTCCTCGACAGCACGACCAGCCAGAGGACGGCCGATAACCCGAAGAGCGCGAAGCCCCCGAGGACCGCGGGCTGGCGGAACACGCGGAGGGCCGTCGCCACGGGGGATCCGAGGTCGGACCTCCCGATCGCGCCGACCTCGTTCATCCCGTACTTCAGGGCGAGCTGGGCGACGGCCGCCAGGACGACCGAGCCGATGATCAGTCCGAGCAGCATCAAGGTCCTCCTCTTCTCCCCCGGGGGCGGGGGAGGCTCGTAGTACATGTCCAGCGGATCGGTGTGCCGGTGCTCCGTCACAGGTCC
>DASUTW010000221.1:0-4606 GCA_036374395.1 Actinomycetota bacterium | reverse complement strand
CGCCGCGCCGCATCGCGCTCGCCGCCGCCGCGGCCGCCGCCAGGGGCAGCACGTAGGCGAAGGTCAGCAGCCGGCCCGGCGGTCCCAGGCCGGTGGCCCAGAGGACCGCCACGCCGACGACGGTGACGGCCACCCACGAGGCCGCCACCGAGATCGCGTAGCGGCGGCGCTCGCCGTCCACGCCGTCCAGCAGGCCCGGCCAGGCCGCGCCCAGGATCGCCGCGACGGCGGGGATCGCCATCCGCCGGGCGTCCCCCCACAGCCGCTCGCGGTACCGCTCGCTGAGGGTTCCTCGCATCCCGATCCGTCGGAAGATCTGATCCTGCGAGGTCTCCCCGGGCGCGGTCGGCCCGCCGGCCAGAAGCCCCACCGCGAGGAGAGCGCCCCCGCCCCCGGCGGCGGCGCCCGCGGTGATCCGCATCGCCGCCGTGTCGAGGGGCCGGACGCCGGCCCGGATCCGCCGCAGGGCGTCGGGGGCGAGGAGGATCACGGCGCCCGCCACGATCCCCAGCGCCACGGCGAGGAAGAGGGAGTGCGCCACCCCGGCGGCCGCCAGGGCCGCCGATCCGAAGGCGACCCCCCGCCAGGACCGGTCGACGACGGCGAAGGCCGCCAGGGCGGTCAGGAAGAGCGCTGCGAGCATCAGGTTCGCAATCCACCCGGCCGCCAGCAGGCCGGCGAAGGCCCCGACGAGCAGGGAGGTCGTCCCGAACCGGACCCGGTCCGGCCCCAGGGCGGCCTCGGCGACCGCGCCCCCCGCCAACCCGATCGCCGCCGCTAGGATGGGCTCCAGCGCGGCGACGACCCGGAGCGGGTCGGTGGCGAGCATCGAGGTGAGTGCCAGGATCAGGGCGGGGCCCCCGGGCCGGCGGACCGCGTCCAGACCCTCCACCTCCGCGAACCGAGACCACCACACGTAGACGGGCCCGTCCGGGCCCAGCGGCAGACGGTGCCCCTCGAGGAGGGGGTGGGCGAGGAAGACGCCGAGGAGGACGAGCGCGACGCCGCCGGCCCAGGTGAGCGCCGCCGGCCACGCTGCGCGTGGCCGGCGGCGCGAGCCGCGGGTGGGCGCGCGCCGGGCGGCCGAGACCCGGCTCATGGCCGCCACGGTACCCCCTGGGCACCGGCCGGGCCACACGCGAGGGCCGCCTGCTAGGATGCGGCCTCGTGCTCGATCCCTCCCTGGCCCGAGAGGTCCTCGGCGCCGCCCTGGCCGGCGGCGCCGCGTTCGCGGAGATCTTCGCCGAGGATCGTCGCTCGACCTCCGGACGCCTGGACGACGGCAAGATCGAGGAGTTCTCGAGCGGCCACGACCGGGGGGCGGGCGTGCGCGCCGTGGCGGGAGACACCACCGCCTACGCCTACTCCAACCGCCTGGATCGGGAGGCGCTCGTGGGGGCGGCCGAGGCAGCCGCTGCCGCGGCCCGCGGCTCGGACCGGGCCTCGGTGCTCGACTTCACGCGGGCGGAGCCCGCGGTCACGCACGACCCGGAGGAGCCCACCGGCGGCGTCCCCGCCGCCCGGAAGGTGGCGTGGCTCCAGGAGGCCGACGACGCCGCGCGCGCGGCCGGCCCCGAGGTCCGCCAGGTGATCGCCCTCTACGGCGACTCGGTCCAGCGCCTGCTGATCGCGAGCTCCGAGGGCCTCTGGGTCGAGGAGGAGCGCCACCGTCTCCGCCTCGTCGTGCAGGTCGTGGCGGCGCGCGGCGACGCCCTCCAGACGGGCTTCGAGGGGCCCGCTGGCCTCGGGGGCGTGGAGGTCCTGCGCGCCCATCCCCCCGCGGAGACCGGGGAGAAGGCGGCCCGTCAGGCCATCACGATGCTGGACGGCGTCCCCGCACCGGCCGGCGAGATGGCGGTCGTGGTGGGCCCCGCCGGGGGCGGCGTCCTGTTCCACGAGGCGTGCGGGCACGGGCTGGAGGCCGACACGGTGGGGAAGGAGGCCTCGATCTACCGGGGCCGCCTCGGCGAGACGCTCGGCTCCACGATCGTCACGGGCGTCGATGACGCCACGGTCGACCACGCCTGGGGCTCGTTCTCGTTCGACGACGAGGGCTCCCCCGCTGAGAGCACCGTCCTGTTCGAGGAGGGGGTCCTGAAGAGCCTCCTCTACGACCGCTTCTGGGCGCGCAAGGACGGTGCCGGGCCGACGGGCAACGCCCGCCGCCAGTCCTACGCGCACCTCCCGATCCCCCGGATGACGAACACCTCGATCCTCCCGGGGAAGGACGACCCGGGCGACATCGTGGCCGACACCCCACGGGGCCTGTACGTGAAGGCGCTGGGCGGGGGACAGGTCAATCCGGCGACGGGCGACTTCGTGTTCGGGGCCTCCGAGGCCTACCTGATCGAGGACGGGAGGATCACGACCCCGGCACGGGGCGCGAACCTGATCGGCAACGGCATCGCCATCCTCCGGGCGGTGGACGCCGTAGCGGACGACTTCGACGCCCGCCCCGGCACCTGCGGCAAGGACGGCCAGGGCGTGCCGGTGACGACCGGCAGCCCCACCCTCCGGATCGCGCGGATGACCGTCGGAGGGACCGGTGGCTGACCTCGGGGACCTGTGCGCGACGGCCGTGGGAGCCGCGGAGAGCGGCGAGGCCGTCGAGGCCTACGCCGGCCAGTCCCGCAGGACCGAGGTGAAGGCCCGCGGCGGCGAGGTCGACTCGCTGGCCCGCTCGGAGAGCCGGGGGATCGGCGTCCGGGTGATGGCGGACGGCCGGCTCGGGTACGCGTGGGCCGCGGATCCGGATCGGGACGAGGTCGCCGGCCTCGTGGCCTCGGCTCGGGAGGCGGCCCGCCACGCGGCCCCCGACGAGGCGAACGTCCTCCCCGAGGCCGAGGCCGCCGAGCCCCTCTCGGGCCTCTTCCGTGAAGCACAGGCCGCGCTGGGGCCCGAGCGCAAGGTGGAGCTCGCCCTCGAGCTCGATCGCGCCTCGACCTCCTCGCATCCCGACGTCCGGAAGGTCGAGGAGGTGATCTACGCGGACGTCGTGTCGCGCGTGGCGATCGCCTCAACCGCGGGCGTTCGGGCCGAGCGCACCCGCACCGACTGCTGGTGCATGGTCTCGGCGCTGGCCGAGCGCGACGGTGAGACGCAGTCGGGGTTCTCCTTCGCCGTGGCCAGGGAGCTCGACGAGCTGGACTGGCGGGGCGCCGCGGCCGAGGCGGCCGAGCGGGGAGCCCGCCTGCTGGGCGCGACGAAGCCCTCCACCGAGCGGCTCCCCGTCGTCCTCGACCCCTGGGCGGCCTCCTCGTTCCTCGGGGTGCTGGCGGGCGCGCTCTCGGCCGAGGAGGTGCAGAAGGGGCGGTCGCTCTTCGCCGGCAAGGTCGGGGAGGCGGTGGGGGCCGAGGGCCTCACGCTCGTGGACGACGGCCGGCTCCCCGACGGGCCCGGCTCGGCTCCCTTCGACGACGAGGGCGTGCCGACGGGTCGCACGCCGCTGATCGAGGCCGGGACGCTCCGCGGGTTCCTCCACAACGCCCAGACGGCGGCCCGAGGAGGCACGAGGTCCACGGGGAACGCAGGGCGAGCGGGCTACCGGAGTGTCCCCGGGGTCTCCCCCACGAACCTCGTCGTGGAGCCGGGTGAGGACGGTCCCGAGGCGGTGCTGGCCCGGGCGGGCACGGGCGCGTACGTCCAGAGCGTCACCGGCGTCCATTCCGGCGCCAACCCGGTCAGCGGCGAGTTCTCGGTCGGGGCGACGGGGCTCCGGATCGAGGGGGGATCACTCGGAGAGCCGCTCCGCGAGATGACGATCGCCAGCACGCTCCAGGACGTCCTGGGGGCGCTCGTCGCCATCGGGTCGGATCTTCGCTTCTTCCCCGGAGGGGGCGCGATCGGGACGCCCACGATGCTCGTCGGCGAGATGACGGTGGCGGGCGCCTGAGGCGCCCCATGCATGACCCCCTCCCCGGCATCGCATCAAATGGACCCACTCGACGGGAGGAGTCCCCCTATGAGGAGGTTCTTGTCGCCCGCGGGCCTTGCGCTCGCGGCCTTCTGCTTCTTCCTGCCCTTCGTCTCGGTGTCGTGCAACCCGGGCGCGCTCGAGGATGTGATCGGGGAGGAGCTGCCCACCACCGGGCCGACGCCATTCCCCGGTGGGTTCCCTGGAGGGCTGGGTCAGGAGGTCGAGGTCACCGCCGGGACCGGCTGGGAGATCGCCCTCGGCTCCGAGCCGGAGCTCTCGGAGACCTTCGGGGGGCTGGCCGAGCTGGGCGGCGCCGGGGAAACGACCGCGGACGAGCCCTGGCCCGGCCAGGCCTACGCCATCGCGGCGCTGGCCCTCGCCGTCCTCGGGATCGTGATGGCGCTCGTCCTCACCGGGATGCCGGGCGCCCTGTCGGGGCTCATCGCCGGCGTGGGAGGCGCGGTGATGGTCTTCCTGATCCGGACCGAGATCAGCAGCTGGTTCGAGGACGAGCTCCGGGCCGACCCGCAGGCGGGCGCGATCCTGGACCTGAGCTTCGAGATCGGGTGGTGGCTGGCCCTGGCCTTCTTCATCGTCGCGGCCGCGCTCGCGGGGTGGGCCATGGCTGCCCCGAGGCAGCCGACGGAGTTCGCGGCGCCGCCCCCGCCCGCGACGCCTCCGGGAGGGACT
>DASUTW010000220.1:0-10107 GCA_036374395.1 Actinomycetota bacterium | reverse complement strand
GGTGCGCGAGGTCATCCCCAGCTTGGCCAGGATGCTCTGAACATGGCTCTCGACGGTTCGCTCGGAAAGGTAGAGGCGCTCAGCGATCTGTCGGTTCGATAGGGCCTCCGCCACCAGACCGGCAACCTCGAGCTCCCGAGGTGTGAGGACCGCTCCCCTCTCGAGCCCCCCGCTCGCCGCCCCAGTGCGGGGACGCACACCGAGCCTCGCCATGAGTCCCTTCGCCTTCCGGCCCAGCATGATCATGCCGGTGTCCTCGCAGGTCTCCAAAGTCGCCGCCAGCAGGTCGACGGCTCGGTCGGATCCCTCGGGGCGTTCACCCGCCGCGAGCATCTCCGCGTACGCGTACCGCGCATGAGCGGCCCACGGCCGGGACTCCATGCGCTCCGCCCGCTCGATCGCGTCCTCGAAGTATCCGGACGCCTCGTCGCGGCGGCCGAGGAGCGCGGCCAGAAGGCCCAGCGGGCGGCCCACGGGGCCTGCGCTGGCGTCCGATGCGAGCCAGGCGATCCGCTCCGCATACGGCCTCAGCTGCTCATACAGACTCTGCGCGCGGTCGCGGTCCTCAAGGACGTGGGTCGCTTCGGCCAGCAGCGTGAAGGCGAACAGCCACTCGTTGTCCTTGGGGAACCGGGCGAAGTCGTCGACCGCTAGCTGTTCGAAGAGAGCCCGGGCCTCGTCCAAGCGGCCAAGATCGCACAGCGAAGAGAGGAGCATGCAACGCAGCGACCGGTACCCGGAGTAATGCCCCGGCGCCCGCCTGATCTCCTCCTCAAGCTCGGCGAGGCGCCCTTGCTCCCGACGGAGCATGAACAGCGAGAAGAGCCGCGCCGCTCCAGCGTCCCATTCCTGGGCCCGCCGCCCGGCCTCGAAGGTCTCGTCGATCAGCCGCTCGGCGTCGTCGAACCGGCCGTCCTGAAGCGCCAGCATCGTGGCCATCAGCCCAACGAGCCATCGTTGCGGGGGCTGGCGGAGCTCGGCGGTGAGGCGGGCTGCCGTCTCGTGCTGGACTCTGGCCTCCGCGACCTCCCCCCTGGCCATGCCCGTCGTGAACCGGAACGCGCAGATGCTCACCTCCAGCTCGCGGTCTCCTATCAGGCCAGACAGGTGGTCCAGCTCGTCTCCCAGGGCGGCGTGCCGACCCAGTCCGTCGGGGCCCATGAAGACGGCTGCCCACTGCCCCAGCAGTGCGTAGGCGAGCGTCTCCGGATCGCCGATGCGGCGAGCCATCGAGACCGCCTCACGAGCCAGCTCCTCCCTCGGCTCCATCCACGGCTGGTCCCGAAGGGCCCCCGCCAGTCGGCTCAGGAGTCGGACTCGCAGTGTGCTGTCAGTCGGTCCTAGGGCGTCGATGGCCTGCTTGAGCAGGGGGATGACGTGCCGGTCGATACCCGCCCGAACCCAGGGGAAACGACCCGCGTAGCCGAGCGCGGCTCTAGCCAACGGTTCTGCCTGATCCAGCCGGGTGGCGATCTCGGCGGCTCGGAGAAAGCTCTCCTTCGCCACGGGGGTATCGCCCGATCGGGCCTCCGCGTCCCCGAGAAGGAGGAGGATCTCGCACCGGCTTTCCTCGTCTCGCGATCCTTGCAGAGCTCGCAGCCCCATCCGGAAGAGGCGGACGGCCTCCTCGTACGCCAAGAGCGCCGTGGCACGCCTCCCTGCGGCGGTGGCGTAGTCCACCGCCTTGGCGAAACCCCTTGCCGGAGACGCCTCGAAGAAGTGGTGAGCGATCTCCGCTACGTGCGGCTCCATCTCGTCGGAGTAGAAGGTCTCCAGCGCTTCGCCCACCTCTCCATGGGCGCGGACGCGGTCGGCGGGAGGCAGGCTGTCGTAGAGCACCTCCCGGAGCAGCACGTGGGTGAACCGGAAGCGTCCTGGGTCGTCCTCGACCGGAGCGACGGTCCTCGTACCCACGGCTTCACCGAGGGCGTCGAGGATGCGATGGGCCGGGCGGCCCGCGACCCGCTCCAGAACGTGGATTCTGAAGTCCCGCCCCATGACGGAGCCGAGCCTCAGGATCCGGCGGCACTCCCCCGAGAGTCGGTCCAGCCGCCGCCCGATGACGGTGCGAACCCCTTCAGGGATGGGGAACCGCTCCAGCGCGTCTCCCAGCCGGCCCTCCGAGGACAACAACCCCACGACCTCGATCAAGAACAGAGGGTTCCCCTCGGTCCCGCGGTGGACCTCCGCAACGAGGTCGGCCGGCGGGACCTCCTCCGTGAGGGCCTCAATGAACCGAGACACGTCGCGCTGACCGAGTCCCGACAGGGAGATCCGAGCGGTCCCCGAAGCCCGGGTCAGCTCGGGCAGCACCGCAGCCAGCGGATGGTCCTTGGTTAGCTCAATGTCCCGATAGGTCGCCAGGAGGAGCAGCCGGCTCGCCTGGATCTCCTCGGCCAGGAAACGCAGCAGAAGGAGTGACGAAGCGTCAGCGGCATGGATGTCTTCGAGAACCACGAGCATCACACGATCCTCAGCGACCCGCCTCAGCAGCCCGGCAAGAGCGTCGAAGAGCCGGAACCGAACGACCTCGGGTGATCCCCTGGGAGGATCGGGGAGATCTGGCAACCGCTCTCGGAGCTCCGGCAGCATCTGCGCCAGGTGGGGCCCCCCTCCCGCCAGCGCCGCCTTGAGGGCCTCGGTGCTGAGCTCCCGCAGGAGCCCGCGGATGGCCTGGGTCCATGGCCAGTAGGCGGGTGCGCCGCCCGCTTCCCAGGACCGCCCCGACACCAGCAGGAAGCCCCGTGCTCTCGCCACGGCGGCGAACTCGTCGACCAGCCTCGTCTTCCCGATCCCGGGCTCCCCGCCGATCAGGACGATCCGCCCGTGACCCGAGGCGCCGTCATCGAGGGCCGAAAGGAGGGCATGCATCTCAGGCGCGCGGCCCACGAAGAGGCTCCCTCCCCGGGCGAGCCCCTGAGGGCCGTGTCGTTGGGGGTCGCCCGCAGAAGGGACAGGTCGGATCGACACGCAATCGCCTCCTCTGTCCGAGTGCCCTTGGGGAGGTCCGACGAGTCGCAGATCGCTGCCCTGAAGAGCCCTCTCTTCCCACCAGATGATAGCCGTTAGGCACGGAGCCTAGTAGGAGGGCGGCGGAGGGACGACCGCCGCGAGAAGCACGATAGTCTCCACGTGTTTCCGCAGGTCACAGCCGGGGTCGCACGTCTGTGGCAACAGCGTTCGCGCCGCAGGTCAGCGGGGGTGTCACCGATCCAGCGGACCGCTTCGAACCCCGCCGGACGGCCCAGAAAGCGGCCGAGTCCGACCAGAAGTGTGACCACCCTCCAGCTAGGGCCGCGCGCCTAGCGGAGTCGGCCAGCAGGGTGTGACCAAGTGTGACCACTACTCCGACCAACGCCGGAGCGAGAATCGGGATGCCGCCTGGTGATCAAAGCCGCGGCAAGGTGGGCCAATTCTGGTGCCGGTGACCTGTAGCGGAGCGCCGAAGACCGCCTCTGAGCTCGGGTCTCGTATTCGGTGGGTCACCTCACGTCGCTAGTCATGTCTCCCTCCCAGACGGGGGGGAAGGACGGCAGCAGGCAAGATTAGAGGTTGCCGAGCCAACCAGAGAGGCGAGGGCCGTCGTGTGAATGCGCCGTGAGGGAACCGTGGCGAGGCCGTGCGCCCTCTCGCCGAGCCCGTACGAGCAGGGCAGCGAGCACCGCCACGATCGCGATAAGGGAGGTGAGCTGGCTCCCCGTCATCCCGAAGCCGCGCACGGGATCGGTCCGCAGGAAGTCCGTGGCGAGACGGAACGCCCCGTACCAGACCACGAAGAGCGAGATGGCCGACCCCGGGGCCCGCGGCTTCTGGAGGAGCCAGGCCAGTGCGAGTAGGAGAAGACCGGTGGAGACCATGTCGTAGAGGGCCACCGGGTGCACGACCGACCCGACGGCCGGCGCGGTCCCCGGGACCTCGCCGCCGGTGTAGCGGAACCCCCAGGGCAGGCCCGTCGGCTTCCCGAGATGGTCCCCGATCACCAGGTCGCTGAAGCGACCGATGACGATCCCCAGCGCCAGCCCCGGGGCCGCCAGATCGAACATGGGAAGGACGGGGAGGTCCTCCCGGCGAAGCGCGGGCAGCGCCGCCAGCGTTCCTCCGATGATGCCGCCCAGGAGGCTCATCCCGCCGTGCCAGAGGGCGAAGACCTCGAGCGGGGAGGAGAGCATCCGCCAGTTGCCCGCCACCCACGCCAGCCGCATCCCCACCAGGGATCCCACGGCGACCCATGTGAGGATGCGCCACACCACCGCGTCGGGGATTCCCCGACGCCGCGTGTACCGGCGGAGCAGCAGCGCGCCGGCGACGAATCCGACGGCGATGAGCAGGCCGTGCGGGTACAGCACGACCGGTCCGAGGTGGATCTCCTTCAGCGGCGTCCAGCTGATGGTCCCGAGCATGCCCCCTCCTCCATCCGTCCCAACGGGTCAGGTCGCGAGCGAGGCTCGCGTCCGCGACAGGAGCTCCTCGGGGCTGACCCACATCCCCGGGTAGTCACCCCGCCACCGGTACCTGCCCTGGTCGTCGAGCAGGATGAAGCTGTGGCCGGGAAGGCCGCCGTGGTGGCCCGTCCCGAGCGTGTCGTAGGCGCTCGCCACCTCCAGCGTGTCGTCGATGAGGAAGGGTGTGCGCACCCCGTAGCGGGCCGCCTCCGCGACCGTCGTCTCCAGAGGATTCGGCGAGATGGGAACGAGCGTGATGTCCAGCTCCCCCAGATGCCCCGAGTGCCGCTCGAGCTCGACGAGTTGCGTGAAGCACGATCCGCACCCAGCACCCTCGTTGAAGTAGAGGAGGACGTTCCCTCCCCGGAGGTCCTCAATGGAGACGGCGCCGCCGCCGGTGCTCGGCAGGGTGAACTCAGGTGCGGGCTCCCCGGTCGCGAGCGCCTCGGTGCCTCCCCTGGACCCGAGCCATAGCAGCCCGGCGATCCCGAGGATCGCCCCCACCAGGGCAGCGGTCCCGGAGCCGATCCGACGCCTAGGCTTCCGGGCCGGCTGCGAACGCCGCTTCTTCTTCGCGTTGCTCTTCCGTCCCATGGCACGACTCCTTCGTCTCATCGGATGTCGATCCCGTGCGAGCGCCGCGGACCCCCATCCAGGCGATCACGGCCGCGAGAGCCACCAGGCCGAGGCCGAGGAGTGGCTCGGGCACCCCCTTCACGGCATCGGTGATCCATCCGAAAGCCCTCGACAACCACCGCCCGATCGCGAGCTGGAACCCCGGGGCGGTCGCCTCCGCCCCGGTCACCGCGAGGACGATGACCCCCGCTCCCATGAGGGTGAACGCGCCTGCGACCACCAGGTTCACCGTTGTCGTCCGCGCGACCCGGCGGCCCAGCCGGATCGCGATCTCCCGGCCCGCGAGGAACCGCCGCTCCCCCAGCCGCAGGCGATCCCACACCAGAGCCACGAGGAACAGCGGGAAGACCATCCCGAACACGTAGGCGAGCCCCAGCGCCGCCGATCCCCACAGCGATCCGGCCAGGGCGGAGAGGGTGACGACTCCCGCCAGGACCGGGGCGCAGCAGGAGGAGGCGATGCCCGAGAAGACGCCCAGCGTGAAGACCCCGGGGACGTCCGAGCGGTCGAGCGCTGGCGAGCGGCGCAGACCGGGGATCGACCAGGAGCGCCCCGTGAAGGCCAGCGCCCCCAGGGCCAGCATGAGGACGCCCCCGGCCAGGTAGAAGCCGGTGTGGAACCTCGTCAGGGTCGACGCGAGCATGCCCACGCCCAGCGTGAGTGGCAAGATCACCACCGCGAGCCCCGCCGCGAACACCAGCGTGAGCGGGAAGAGCGCCCACCGGCGTTCCTTGACCGCGGACGCCAGGTAGGCGGGAAGCAGGAAGACGATGCAGCAGGGGCTGAAGAGCGCCACCGAGCCCGCGAAGAAAGCAGCGAGGATCGAGCCGCCGACGAGGAGACTCACGCCACCCTCCGTTCGAGGCGCCGCCGGAGCTTCCTGCGTGGCAGGCGCCCGGCACTGAAGAACACTTCGTCCACGAGGACCAGGGGCTGGAGAGCCGGCCGGTGCTTCGCCACCAGAGTCAGACCCTCGGGGGACGACGCGCCCACCTCCCGCACCTCGAGGGGGAACTGCCGGGCGAGCGTCGCCAGCGCTTCACGGGCGTCCGCGCACAGGTGACATCCGGGCGCCGTCACCATGGTGATCCTCACCGTGATCCGCCGCCTGGGGGCCGGGTCGCGTCGTTGCCGCCCGTTTGCAGGCGTTCCCGGAATCCGCCCACCCACCAGCCGGCGCGAGACCGCCGCTCGATCCCACCTCGGACGCCGGCCCCCTCGGAGCCGACCCCTTCCTCTTCCTTCGATCCCCGGTCGTCCGACCGAAGCGATGCGCCCGCGAGCAGCGGGACCAGGAGCAGCAGCCCGACGAGGAGGAGCGCCCACAGGTAGCCCCCGCGAAGGCCGGCAGCCGCGATCCCCCCGGCCACCAGGAGAACAGAGGCCGCGCCGATCCATCGCCCCATCGGGCGGTGTCTCGTCCCGGCCTGCATGCTCAGCCACCTCCCAGCATCCACTGGAGGTGCACGGGAGCGGGAAGCTCGCGGATCGTCAGATGGGCATCCCCGGAGACCGGCCCGCCTGGAGCGAAGGAGAGCCGCCCGGCCCGGTGGTGTCCCCCTGGGCCGTCTCCCTCCCACGTTCCCGGGGCCCATGCGATCCCCCCGACCTCAAGGGAGGAGGCCCCAGCCACGTCCAGATCGAGCTCCACGGAATGAGTGTCGAACGCGACCTCGAAGACCGCCTCTCGCCCCTCGACGGACACGGGAGCCACCGTGACCTCGATCGGGCCGGCGGAGACGGTCCGGGGAGAGAGGACGCGGGGGGCCCGTTCCGACCCAGGAGCGCCGCTGTCCGGCAGGGTCACGACGAGCAGGGGGAGCCCGGCGGCCACGACGAGCGGTACGACAACGATCAGTGCGCGTCGCATGCATCCTCCTCTCGCGCCCCGCCGAGGTGCCGGAGCGCCCGTGCCGCCACGGCGATCCCGGCCGCGTTGATCGCGATCCCCGCCACCATGAAGGGGACCCGGTAGTCGACGAGGAAAGATGCGGCCGCCCCGGCCCCGACCAAGGGGGCCAGGTCGGCCAGGTGGTGGACGCAGCAGGCAATCATGCCCACGGTGGACGACCCGGCCCCGGTGGCCCCGGCCGCCATCGCGGCTCGACGAGCGGAGTGGCGGCGCCGCAGTTCGGCCACGAGCCCCACCTGCACGCCGAACCCCGCGACGATCGGCAGTAGGAGGTACCAGTCGAGGCGGAGCTGTTCGAGTAGGTGGTCGAGCGAGCCCGAGAGTCCCCAGACGACCGTCACATAGAAGATCGCCATCCCGGCGGCCGCAACGGCCCCCACTCGCAGGCTCCGAGGGACCATGCGTGGGGACACCACCCCGACGCGCGTTGGGGTCGCCTCGGGCGACTCGACAGCGACCTCTTCCATCTTGAGACGAGCATCGGCCCCCGATGTGAAGGGGCCGTGAACTCGGTGCGCGCTCAGTGTGAGGAGGGCGGCCCAGGTGTCACGAGAAGCGCAATCCGCCCGGGGAGAGGGGTGTCCCGGGCGGATCGTCGAGCCGACCTGGCAGCGGATCAGCGTCGGCGCGTCACGGGCCCGTGCCGCCGCCCATCATGCCGCCGCCGCCCATCATGCCGCCGCCGCCCATCTGCTCGTCCATCCACTCATGCATCTGGGCGTGCATGGCGTCGCACTGGGCCCGGAGATCGCCGGGCATCTGCGAGTGCATCCGCCGCATCGACGCGGAACCATGGATCTCATCCCACCAACCGGATCCCGAGCGTCCACCCGGGGCGGCGAGCGCGAGCCCAACCACGAGTGTCACCACCAAGAGGGCCACTCCGACAACGATCGCCCATCGCGTCTGCATCGCTTCTCACGCTCCCTTCACGGGCACCGTAGTGGGGGGGTGTGAAGGAGTCGTGAAGACGTGCCGAAGACCAGGTGCGGTTTGCGGAAGACGGATCGTGAAAGCCGTGCCCTCCCCGGGGCGGGAGGCCACTTCCACCTCCCCGCCGTGGGCACGGGCCAGCTCGCGGACCACCGCGAGTCCGACCCCCGAGCCTCCGGCACGAACACCCGCCCCTCGGAAGAAACGATCGAAGACCCTCGGAATCTCTTCGGCCGGGATCCCCGGCCCGGTGTCGGCCACGCGCAGCACGGCGCATCCGTCCTGAGCCGACACTTCGACCCGTACCTCCCCGCCCACCGGCGTGAACTTCATGGCGTTCGAGAGAAGGTTCCCCAGCATCTGTCGCACCCGCACCGGATCCGCATCGACCTCCACGTCCCCGGCTTCGACGCGGATGCCGACTCCCGCCGACTCGAACGCGCCGGCCATCTCCGAAACCACGGATCGCGCTACCGCCCCGAGGTCCACCCGCTCGCGCTTCAGGGAGAACCCCGCCGCGTCGGCGGCGGCCATGGTCTCAAGGTCGGCCACCAAGCGGGACAGCCGCAGCACCTCCTCGTGCAGGGACCCGAAGGTCTCGGGACCCGCGCTCCGGACCCCGTCCTGGAGGGCCTCCACCTCCGAGCGGAGGATCGAGAGGGGGGTGCGGAGCTCGTGCGCGACGTCGGCGGCGAACGACCGCCGCAGGCGGTCCTGTTCCTCCAGGGCCTCGGCCATCTGGTCAAAGGCGGCAGCCATCTCGCCGAACTCGTCGCGGGCTCCCGAGGCGATCCGCCGGCTCCGGTCACCCTCGGCGAGAGACCGTGCGGCCCGCGTCAAGGCGCGGGCGGGGGCGGTCGCCCGCCGCGCAAGGATGATCCCGAGCGCAAGCGCTACCGCGGCCGCCGCAGCTCCTCCGTAGAGGAGGAGGCGGTTGATCGATGCCCGGAACGCCAGGTCGCTCGGGAGCACGCCTGCCTGCGGAAGCCGCACGACTGCCACGCCCATCCGGTCGCCTCGGACGATCACCGGCAGCCGTCGCTCCGGACCCAGCGCGCCGGTCCCCATCATCGACCGATGCATCGCGGCCATCGAGCCGGTGGCTCTCGCAGTCCAGATGACGTCGCCCGCCGGGCTCTCCAGCGCCAGGGTGCCGCCGTCCATGATCGCCAGCGGGGCCAACGTGTCGAGGTCACCGGTGTCCCAGCTCTCCATCCGGCGGTAGGAATCGGCCAGGCCCGCGACGATGGCCCGTTCCCTGGCCTCGCGCTGGTCGGTGAGGTAGGCATCAAAGCGCCCCCCGAACGCCATGTTGACGAGCAACGCGGTGATGGCGGCGGCGAGGATTCCGACCCCGGCGAAGGCCGCAGCGAGGCGGGCCGCGAAGGACCTACGCATCGGCCCGCGCCGCCATCTTGTAGCCGACGCCCGTCACCGTGACCACGTAGCGGGGGTCCCTCGGATCGTCCCCGAGCTTCCGCCGGAGGTTCTTCACGTGAACGTCGATCGTGCGCTCGTATCCCTCGAAGTCGTAGCCCTGCACCCGGGTCACGAGCTCGTAGCGGGAGAAGACCCGGCCCGGGCGGGAGGCCAGCGCCGCCAGAAGGTCGAACTCGCTCCTGGTCAGCGCAACGGATTCCCCGTCCACGACCACCTCGCGCGCCTCCGGATCGACCGTCAGCCTCCCCCCGTCCAGGGAGAGCGACGAGTCAGTCCGGCCCCCGCGGGCCCGCCGGAGCACCGCCTCGACCCTCGCCACCAGCTCTCGCGGGCTGAAGGGTTTGACCAGGTAGTCGTCGGCCCCGAGCCGCAGCCCGGCGATGCGGTCGTCCTCGCCCGCCTTGGCGGTGAGCATGATGATCGGAAGGGGAGCGATCTCATGAAGCGAACGAGCCACCTCCTCCCCAGCCAGGTCGGGCAGCATCAGGTCCAGGACGACGAGATCGGGTCTCCCCCGCGCGGCGGCCTCCAGGGCTCCCTGGCCCGAGTCGGCCTGCAGGACCGAGTACCCCTCCCGCTCGAGGTAGGAGCGGACGAGGTCGCGGATCTTCCGCTCGTCGTCGACGACCAGCACCGTTGCGGCACCCATGGGAACCCCTCAGGCGCTCCGGACGTACCGGCGGACCGCCTCCAGCAGCTCGGCCGTCTTCGCCTCGGCGTCGCCCCCGTTCAGCGCGTCTCGGA
>DASUTW010000219.1:0-3143 GCA_036374395.1 Actinomycetota bacterium | reverse complement strand
CTGCGGGACTGGACCTACAAGGTGAAGCCGCCGCCCGAGCTCGAGTGGGGGGCCGAGCCCGAGCCCCCGGAGGGCGAGGAGGACGTGGCCCCGACCTCGGTGACCCCGACCGCGCAGCCCGGCGAGGCCGCGCCCGAGGAGACGGCGCCGACGGTGGCGCCCGAGCGGGCGGCCGAGGCCCCGCCCGAGCGGGCGGCCGAGGCCCCGCCCGAGCAGGCCGCCCCCGCCGACGCTCCGCAGGCGCCGGCGGCGCCCGAGCAGGCCGCCCCCGCGGCCCGTCAGGAGGTCGAGCCCGACCAGGCCACGTACGACCGGGTCCTCCAGGAGCAGCTCGACGCCGGCGTCAACCCCCGGGTCGCGGAGGGGCGGGCCAAGGCGGCGGCGATCCGCGCCGCCAGACAGGGGGGCGTGGGATGACCTGGCAGGAGTGGGCCTTCGTCGTCCTGGGCCTTGTGGGCCTGGGCGCCGCCCTTCGGCTCGTCACCTCGAAGAACGTCGTGCACGCGGCCCTCTACCTCGTCGTGTCCCTCCTCATGGTGGGGGCGATCTACCTCCTCCTGGGAGCGGAGTTCATCGGGTGGGTCCAGATCCTGATCTACGTGGGCGCGATCGTGGTGCTCCTGCTCTTCGGGCTGATGCTCACCCGTGCGCCGATCGGGCGCGAGGCGCTCGACAACCAGCAGCGAGGGCTGGCGGCGATCGTGTCGTCGGGGATCCTCTTCGGCCTCACCTTCCTCGTGCAGGACGCCTTCGGCGAGCAGGAGATCGAGCTCCAGCCCACGAGGATCGCCGACGCGGGGGAGCGCCTCTTCACGGACTTCGTCCTCCCGTTCGAGGTCGTCTCCTTCCTCCTGCTGGCCGCGCTGATCGGGGCGGTCGCCCTGGCCCGGAAGGAGGACGCGGAGTGATCCGGCTCCCGCTCGTCCTCTTCTTCTCGGCCGGCCTCTTCTCGGTGGGGGTCTACGGCGTGCTTGCCCGGCGCAACGCCGTCCTCGTACTGATGTCGATCGAGCTGATGCTGAACGCCGTCAACGTGAATCTGGTGGCGTTCTCGCAGCTCCTCCAGGACACGATGATGACCGGCCAGATCTTCGCGCTCTTCGTGATCACGGTGGCGGCCGCCGAGGTGGGCATCGGCCTGGCGATCGTGATCCTGATCTTCCGCAACCGCGAGACGATCAACGTGGACGAGATCACCCTCCTGCGATGGTGAGTCGATGATCGAGCAGGCGTGGCTGATCCCGGTCATCCCTCTGGTCGCTTTCTTCCTCATCGCCTTCTTCGGGAAGCGAAGCCCCGGACAGGGCGCGGGGCTGGGGATCCTGGCGGTGGGGGTCTCTTGGGTGCTCTCGCTGATCGTCGCCTTCGAGCAGATCGGGGGTGAGGAGGCCGTCGAGCGCTCCTGGCCCTGGCTCGAGATCGGGTCGTTCCGGTTCGAGATCGGGACCTACGTGGACGGCCTGGCCGCGATGATGCTGATCGTCGTCACGACGGTCTCGCTGCTCGTGCACGTGTACTCGCTGGGCTACATGCGGGGCGACCGACGCTTCACCTGGTTCTACGCGGTGCTGTCCCTGTTCACCGGATCGATGCTCAACCTCGTCCTGGCGAACAACCTCTGGCAGCTGCTGATCGGCTGGGAGCTCGTCGGCATCTGCTCCTACCTCCTCATCGGCCACTGGTGGGAGGAGAAGGAGAACTCGAGCGCCGCGATCAAGGCCTTCATCACCACGAAGACGGGTGACGTGCCGTTCCAGTTCGGGATCTTCGCCCTCGTGATCGGCGTGGGCTCGGCGAACATCCAGGAGGTGACGCGCGCCGTGGAGGGCGGAGAGCTCTCCACGACGCTGACCCTCGCGGCGGCGCTGCTGCTGTTCGGAGGGGCGATCGGGAAGTCGGCCCAGTTCCCGCTGCACGTGTGGCTGCCGGACGCGATGGCGGGCCCCACGCCCGTGTCGGCCCTGATCCACGCCGCGACGATGGTGGTGGCGGGGATCTACCTCGTGGGGCGCATGTTCCTCGTCTTCGAGGCCGCGGCCCCCGAGGCCCTCACCGTGGTCGCGGTGATCGCGGCGATCACGATGCTGATCGCCGCGGTGCTGGCGGCGGTCCAGGACGACATCAAGCGGGTGCTGGCCTACTCCACGGTGTCCCAGCTCGCCTACATGATGGCGGGGCTGGGCGTGGGGGAGGCCGGCTACACGGCCGGGTTCTTCCACCTCTTCACCCACGCGTTCTTCAAGGCCCTGCTGTTCCTGGCGGCCGGCTCGATCATCCATGCCGTCCACACGAACAACATGAGCGAGATGGGAGGCCTGCGGCGGCACATGCCGTGGACGTTCTGGACGTTCGTCATCGGGGCGGTGGCGCTGGCCGGGATCCCGCCGCTGGCCGGCTTCTGGTCCAAGGACGAGATCATCACCGCGGCCTACGCGGAGGGTCAGATCGGGCTGTGGATCGTGGCCCTGATCACGGCCGCGCTGACCGCGTTCTACATGACCCGGGCGGTCCTGCTCACCTTCTTCGGCCGGCCGCGCCACAGCGAGGAGGTCCACCCCCACGAGTCCCCGCCCGTCATGGTGGGACCGCTCGCGGTGCTCGCGGGTCTCTCGCTCGTGATCGGGTTCGTGAACGCCCCGTTCGTGGGGTGGTTCTCGGACTGGGTGTTCGTCCACGAGCCCCACCACGCCGAGTTCTCGTTCTTCAACGCCGGGCTGTCGCTCTTGATCGCGCTCGGAGCGATCGCGCTCGGCGTCGCGCTCTACGGGCGGTACCGCGAGCGCGAGCCGCTCCGGCGGCTGGGTCCCGTGTATGCGTTCGCGGAGCGGAAGTACTTCCTGGACGACATCTACATGGGCGGGATCGTGGAGCCGGTGAAGGGCCCCATCGCCCGCGGGGTCTACTGGACCAATCAGCACATCCTCGACGGGCTGGTGAACGCGGCGGGCTGGATCGCCCGGAAGCTGGGGCGGGGGACCGAGGCCGTGGACCGGAACGTCGTG
This sequence comes from Actinomycetota bacterium, assembly GCA_036374395.1. Classification (GTDB taxonomy): domain Bacteria; phylum Actinomycetota; class UBA4738; order UBA4738; family CALAEC01; genus DASUTW01. The sequence continues at coordinate 141 of DASUTW010000219.1, read as the reverse complement.
GACGGCATCGTGAACCGCGTGGGCGTCGGGACCGGCTGGACCGGTGGCCTGCTCCGCTACGTCCAGTCGGGGAACGTGCAGCGGTACGCGATCGTGCTGTTCGCCGGGGTCGCCATCCTGGCGGTGATCTTCACGAGGATC
>DASUTW010000218.1:0-3118 GCA_036374395.1 Actinomycetota bacterium | reverse complement strand
ATCTCACCGGTCCCCTCCCCCTCGATCCGGAACGCCGAGTCCTGCGCGGCGACGGCGACGTCCTCGGACGAGCCGCCCACGCCCGCCATCACCGCGCCGACGACCAGGAGCCACACGCTCACGGTCGCGGCGACCCACATCTTCAGGAACCGCATACGTCATCCCTCCTCAAGGCCGATCCTAGGGCCGTTCCTTGACTCCATTCAGCATGTAGAGTACCGTACTAAACGTTCAGTCGCAAGGTCACAGAAGGATCACTGGATGAATCTCACGCTGACGAAGCGGGGCGACTACGCGGTCCGGGCCGCGATCCACCTCGCCCGACGCTGGGGCGACGGCCTGGCCAAGCTCCGCGAGATCTCCGCCGACATGGAGCTGCCCCGCAGCTACACCCCGCAGGTCCTGGGGATCCTGGTGCGGGCGGGGGTCGCGGAGGCGAAGGCGGGACGCGACGGCGGGTACCAGCTCGTCCGCGATCCCGCCTCCATCAGCCTCCTCGAGGTGGTGGAGGCCGCCGACGGCCCCCTCCGCACGACCGAGTGCACCCTGCGTGGGGGCTCGTGCCGCTGGGACGACGCGTGCGCGGTGCACCCCTCCTGGGTCGCCGCGTCGGAGGCCTTCCGCGCGTCGCTGGCCTCCACGAGCCTGGCCGACGTGGCGGGCGTCGAGCCAACCCTGGAGCGGCGCCGCGCCGAAGGCTGACGGTCAGGCCCCGGAGCGAAGCCGAGCGATCCCCCGCGACACCGCCTCCAGCAGGGCCTCGTGCAGCTCGGGGGTGCAGGCGGCGACCGTAGACACGAGGGACGCGGCGCCGTCCTCCGCGAACAGGGGAACCTCACCCACCGGCCCCCCGCGAGCATCGGTGACCGGGAGGCCGAGCTCCTCCAGCAGGAGGTAGCCGGCCGCCGTGTCGTAGGTCGTCGTGTTGAGGAGGTGCCCCCCGCCGACCTCCCGGAACCTCCCCTCCGTCCCCGGGATCTCCTCCACGAGCGCCTGGCCCACGTCCACGTAGGCATCGAGCTGACCGGTGGCGAGCCGGGTCAGCGAGTACGCCGCGCTCCCCTGGTCGAAGAAGGCCCCCTCGGCGTCCGGCGCATCGAACAGGTCCTCGAGGGCGACGGCCGTGGGGACGACGGGCTGGCCGCGGAACCCGCCCGCCCAGAGCATCCCCCTGGGCTCGGTCGCGCCCGACGGCCTGATCTCGGCTCCCTCGGCCCTCGCGCCTCCCCCCCGGCGAGCCTCGAACACCGCCCCGGTGGCGATCTCGACCACGCAGCCGTAGCGCACGTCGGCCATCGTCACGCCCTCGCCGAACGGGGCCACCGCCACCGAGACCCCACAGGTCTCGTAGCCGGCCACCGCGGGACGGCTGCCGTCGACGGGGTCGAGCAGCAGGAGGCCCTCGGGCCGGCCCAGGGTGCGGAGCCCCGCGTCCTCGGTGAAGTACGCGACGTCTCCTCGTTGTTCGACGAGCGCCTGGGCCGTCCGCTCGGCGACCTCGTCGATCGCGAACGTCGGGTCGCCCCCGGCCGCCGTCCCGGCCCGGCGCCGGGCGTCGGGGTGCCCGAACATGGGGAGGACGGCCTCCCGGATGGCCGTGGCCAGCGTGCGGGCGAACGACTCAAGCTCCACCGACGGCCTCCTCGTAGGCAGTCTCCACCTGGCGCGTGACCGTCTCCCAGGAGTAGCGGGCCGAGCGAGCCCGTCCGGCCTCGCGGAGCCGCTCCGCGAGGTCCCGGTCGTCCAGCACCCGCCGCAAGGCGGCGGCCAGGGCGGCCGCGTCTCGGGGCGGGACGAGGAGCCCGTCGTCCCCCCTGCGGACGACCTCGCGGTAGCCGGGGATGTCGCTCGCCACGACCGGCAGGCCCGCCGCCATCGCCTCCACCAGCACGATCCCGAAGCTCTCCCTCCCCACGGCAGGGGCCGCGAAGACCTCGCACGCGGCGTGGTAGGGCGGCAGCAGGTCGTGTGGCACGTTCCCGAGCATCACGATCCGGTCGCGGGCGGCGTGGGGAAGGTCCGAGACAGCGGCCCGCTCCTTCCCGTCCCCCGCCACCACCAGGAGCACGTCGGGGTGAGCCCCCAGCAGAAGCTCGAACGCCCCGACCATCACGGCGAACCCCTTCCGCGGGTCGAGCCGGTTGACGAACAGCACCCGCCGACCCGCGGGGAGGTCGGCGGGCCTCGCGTCCCTGAACAGGCCCACGTCCACGCCGTTGGGGACGACGCGGATCTCACCCCGGAACCGGTGCGAGACGAAGCGGCGGGCCGCCTCCGAGACCGCCATCCGCACAGCCAGCCGGTCCCAGACGGGTCGGAGGATCGGAGCCGCCGCGGCGAGCAGCGGCGACCGATCCGCGTAGGCGTGGAACGTGGCCACCACGGGAGCGCCGCCCCACCGGACGGCGAACATCGAGGCGCTGGGCACGAACGGCTCGTGCGCGTGGACGACGTCCGGGCCGAAGTCGTCGAGCGCCTGCCTCGTCCTCCTGGCCGCGGCCGGCCGGGGCGCGATGGGAGCGACCGACCCGTTCACGGGGACGGGGATCGTCCCGCCGATCGAGACGAGGTGCGGATCGTCGATCCGCCCGCGGGACGGTGCCACGACGAGGACGCGGTGCCCGCGGCCGCGGAGCCGCTCGGCCAGCTGGGCCACGTGGACCTGCACCCCGCCCGGTGCGTCCCACGCATACGGGCAGGCCAGGGCGATCCTCATCCCGGCCCTTCGGCGGGGGCCGGCTCGAGCCCGGAGCCGTGCGGCGCGTCCACCTCGTCCTCTGGCCAGGCCGGCTGCCACATGTGCCACTGCGTCGGAGCCTCGGCGATGAACGTCTCGAAGCGGGCGGCGAGCTTCCTCGTGAGGGCGGTCACGTCGTCCCGGAGGACGTCCGACCGCTCGACCGTGATGGGCTCCGTGACGTAGCAGAGCCAGCCCTCGGGCGTGTCGTACACGGCACTGGGGAGCAGCGGCGACCCGGTCGTCAGCGAGAGCAGCGCGGGACCCGCGGGCAGCTTCCGCGTGGCCCCGAACATCTCGACGTCGACCCCCCGCCCCCGGAGGTCCCGATCGGAGACGAGCGCGATCAGCTCGTTCTTCGCGATGAGCTGCAGCAGCTGC
>DASUTW010000217.1:0-5627 GCA_036374395.1 Actinomycetota bacterium | reverse complement strand
GCCGGGCCGGGGGCCGGGCGCCGGGCCGCTCCCCGGGAAGCCCGGAGGCCCGGGGCCAGGCAGGCCGCCCCCGGCCGGGCCGCACGGAGGCGGCACGGCCCCCGACGCCCCCGGCCGGTAGCTCGGTTAGGCTTCGCGGGTGAGCGGCTTCTCGATCCGTGACGCCTTGCCCGAGGACGCCGACGACGTCGCCCGGCTGATGGCCTTCGTGGGGGGGACCATCCCGCCCGGCGACCACCGCGCCCGCCCCGGCCTTGAGAGCTTCCTCTCGCAGGACGGCGCGGTCCTCGTGGCCGAGTCGGAGGGGCGCGTGGTCGGGGCCTGCACGCTGCTGTTCACGCGCTTCAACCCGATGGACGCCACCCCGGGGGCGTGGCTCGACGGGCTCGCTGTGGACGAGAGCCACCGTCGCCGCGGCATCGGCCGGGCGCTGATGGTGGAGGCGCGCCGCCGGGCCGAGGGTGCCGGCTGCGACTCGATCGTCCTGCACACGCACGAGGACCAGGGCGCCGCCCTCGACCTCTACGGGTCGCTAGCCCTGAAGCGCCACGGCCTCCTCATGGTGTGGCCGCTGTCGCGTTGACCCTCGCTACGATGGGCGGGTCGGCGCGGAGGAGCGACGGATGCGCATCGGGATCCTGACGGGCGGGGGCGACGTCCCCGGGCTCAACGCCTGCATCAAGGCCGTGGTCGAGCGCGTCGCCGACCAGGGCCACGAGGTGGTCGGCATCCGCCGCGGCTGGGACGGCCTCCTCTCCACGAACCTCGACGAGCCAAACACCGTCCCGTCCAACCTCCGGCCCCTCGACCGAGCGGCCGTCCGCACGATCGACCGCACCGGCGGCACCGTGCTCCACACCTCCCGGACGAACCCGGGCAGGGTGCGAGCCAAGGACGTGCCCTCGTTCCTGGAGCCGAGCGGGGAGGAGCCGTTCGACTTCACCCCGCACGTGCTTCGGGTCCTCGAGTCGCAGACTATCGATGTGCTCATCCCGATCGGGGGCGACGACACGCTCTCGTACGCGCTCCGGATGCACGAGGAGGGGGTCCCCGTCATCGCCGTCCCGAAGACGATGGACAACGACGTCCACGGGACCGACTACTGCATCGGGTTCTCCACCGCCGTGACCCGAGGCGTCCAGTTCATCCACAACCTTCGCACCAGCACGGGGTCCCACGAGCGCATCGCGGTCGTCGAGCTGTTCGGCCGCTACAGCGGCGAGACCTCGCTGATCACCGCGTACCTGGCCGGGGTGGACCGAGCCGCGATCTCCGAGGTCCCCGTCGACGTCGAGCGGCTGGCGGGCCTCCTCGTCGAGGACAAGCGGACGAATCCCAGCAACTACGCGATGCTCACGATCTCGGAGGGAGCCGTGATCGAGGGCGGCGACCTCATGCTCTCGGGCGAGGAAGACGCCTTCGGCCATCGGAAGCTCGGTGGGATCGGCTCCCAGGTGGCGCAGCTGATCAAGCGGATCACCGGCGAGGGGATCGTGGAGCAGCAGCTCGGGTACCTCGTCCGGTCGGGCAGCCCCGACTCGCTCGACCTCATGGTGGCCACGAACTACGCGGTGATGGCCGCCGACCTCGCGCTCGAGGGGTCGTCCGGCCGGATGGTGGCCCTGCGGGGGGGCACCTACACGAACGTCCCGATCTCCGTGACCCGTGAGGGCGTCAAGCGCGTGGACGTGGACGAGCTGTACGACGTGGAGCAGTACCGGCCAAAGGTCCGTCACGTCGGGGGCAAGCCGATGTTCCTGTACTGAAGGAGGACTGGATGCGGATCGGTGTGCTGGGGACGGGATCGGTGGGGCGAGCGCTCGGAGGGAAGCTGGCCGAGCTCGGGCACGAGGTGATGCTGGGCACGCGGGACGTCGAGGCGCTCACTGCGCGCCCGGCGGGGGAGCGGGAGAGCGAGTCGTTCTCCGAGTGGATGGAGCGGACGCCGGGGGCCACCGTCGGGACGTTCGCCGAGGCAGCCGCGCACGGCGAGATGCTCTTCAACTGCACGCGCGGGGAGGGCTCCCTCGACGCGCTGGCCTCCGCCGACGATCGCCAGGTCGGGGGGAAGGTGCTGGTCGACGTCTCCAACCCCCTCGAGTTCGAGGAGGGGGCGATGAAGCTCTTCGTCCCGAGCGGGGACTCCCTCGCCGAGCGGATCCAGCGCCAGCATCCGCACGCCAAGGTGGTGAAGGCGCTCAACACCGTGAACGCGCGGGTCATGGTGGACCCTGCCGGGGTGGGGGGCGGCGACCACACGATCTTCGTGTGCGGCGACGACGAGGAGGCGAAGGCCGCCGTCGGTGAGATCCTGCGGTCCTTCGGCTGGCGGCACATCATGGACCTCGGGGACCTCTCGGCCGCGCGCGGGATGGAGGCCTACCTTCTCCTGTGGATCCGCATGATGGGGGCCATGGGCTCGCCGGCCCTCAACGTCAAGGTCGTCACCTAGGCCGGAACCTCCCGATCCCTCGCTGGAGGGCTCTCCGGTAGAGGCGTGGGATCAGGCGCTGGACGGCCGAGACGGGGCCCGGCCAGGCGGGGATGGCCACCATGCCCGTCCGACCGCGACGCAGCACGTCCACGATCCCCTCGGCCACCACCTCCAGGGGCACCGTTACGGGGCGCGGCTTCTCCGGCTGCGGGAACCCCTCCGTGTTCACGAAGCCCGGGCAGACGGCCGTCACCTTGAGCGCGTCACCGAGCGAGAGCGAGAGCGACTCGGACAGCGCGACCACGGCGTGCTTCGACGCGGCGTAGGCTTCCGCTCCCGGCAGGGCGAACAGCCCGGCCAGCGAGGCGACGTTCACCACGTGGCCGCGTGCTTCCAGCAGCATCGGCAGGAACAGCTTCGTGGCCCGGAGCAGCCCGAGGTAGTTGGTGAAGGTCACCGCCTCCAGCTGGCCGAGGTCGACGTCGGCGAACCGTCCCCTCCCGGGCACGCCCGCGCCGTTGATCAGGACGTCGCAGCGGCCGAACCGCTCCTCGGTTGCGGCCACGAGCGCCCGCAGGTCCTTCTTCAGCGTGACGTCGCACCGCACGGGCAGAACCTCGCCTCCGAGCTCCTCAGCCAGCGCCCGCAGCCGGTCCTCGCGCCGCGCCGCCAGCACCAGCCGGAGCCCCTCGCTTGCCAGCGCCCGGGCCGTGGCCTCCCCGATCCCCGACGAGGCCCCCGTGACGACGGCGACCTTCGTCGTCATCAGCCGCCGAGAGCGGTGAGCGTCTGCCCTCCGTCCACGACCACCACCGACCCGGTCATGAACGAGGCCGCGTCCGAGGCCAGGAACCGCACCACCGCCGCCACCTCCTCGGCCGTCCCCCAGCGCCCCATCGGGATCTGGGCCCGCGTGCTCTCGACGAAGCCGGTGTCCTGCCTCGAGTACGCGTTGAGGTCGGTCTCGATCCACCCTGGGGCCACCGCGTTCACCCTGATCCCGTGGGGCGCCCACTCCTGGGCCACCGTCTTCGTGAAGGCGATCAGCGCCGCCTTCGCCCCCGCGTAGTAGGTCAGCCCGGGGCTGGCGATGAACGCGGCCACCGAGGCCACGTTGACCACCGAGCCCGATCCCTGCTCCAGCAGGTGCGACGCCGCGGCCTGGGTGGCGTAGAACGCCGAATGGAAGTTCACGCGGAAGTACTTCTCGAACCCTTCGGGCCGGATCGACTCCACCGTGGACAGGAACGGAGCCGCTCCCGCGTTGTTCACCAGGACGTCGAGGCCGCCCAGCTCGTCGATCGTTCGACGCACGAGTGTCCCCACCTGCTCGGGATCGGTGACGTCGGTGGGGACGGGGAGGGCGCGACGGCCCAGCGCCTCGACCTCCTTCGCCGCCGCTGCGAGGTCCTCCTCACCCCGGGCGGCGAGCGCCACGTCGGCGCCGTCCTCGGCCAGCGCCAGCGCGATGGCCTTCCCGATCCCCTTCGAGCCGCCCGTCACGAGGGCGACCCTGCCGTCCAGCCCAGGCATCCGCGAGACCTCCGTATACGATGGCCCGATGAGCAAACCACACTCCGGCTACCTGGGCGAAGACTGGGAGCCCGCCGAGCATCCGCGCGAGGTCCTGATCCGGGCGCTCCTCGACGGCGGGGTGGCGGGGGTGAACTCGCACGACCGGCCCAACGTGCTCTGGAAGATCCAGCGTCTCTGCGACGGCGACCCGGATCTGCAGTTCGGGCTGACGGGTGTGGACGGCATGGCCCCCGGCGACGTGCTCGACCTCATGGCGAGGGAGGGAGGCTTCGACGGCGACCCGAGCCTGAAGCACGGGCTGATCATGGTGGACCCCGAGCTCGTCCTGCGCGGATGCGAGGCGATCGGCGACCGCCTGGCGCTGGCCGCCGAGCGGGGGGAGTCGGTGCTGCTGGCCACGGGGCACCCCTCCGGGCTGCCCCTCCTCTACCAGGCCACCGGTCGGCTGCTCACCGAGCACGGGGCCAAGCTGCTGCGCCCGCTGGAGGGCTTCACCTGGAAGGAGCGGGGCCGCAAGCGCCAGATCCGGTACATGGGCGGCGTGGCCGTGTACACGGACCGGGCGTCCGCGCTCCACACGCACAGCCCCGAGCCGATGCGGCGGATGCTCGAGGAGGTCACGCCCGACCTGGTCTTCGCCGACCACGGGTTCGCGGGGGCCGCGATCGAGGCGGGGATCGACACGGTCTCGATCGCCGACGTGAACGACCCGGCGCTCGTCGTGGCGTGGCGCCAGGGGAGAGGGGGGCCGGTGGTGGTGATGGACGACAACGTCCAGCCCGAGGCGTACTGGCCCTGCTTCCAGGCCATCGCCTCGCGGTTCGGGTAGGCGTCAGCCCACGCGCGCGCCGACGAGGTCGCGGAGGCGGTCGGCGCGGCGGAAGGCCTCCTGCTCGTGCTTGAGGAAGCAGTACACGTCCCGCCCCGCGCCGACCGCCTCCGCGATCCGGTCCGCCCACGCCTCCAGCTCCTCCTCCGAGTAGTCGTCCTTCCGAAGGCGCAGGTAGGCGAACGGTCCGGCCGCGACCCCGTCCACGGCCCTCTCGTCGGTCTCCGAGTCCACCCACGCCGCGCCCTGGGACGCCAGCAGCGGCTTCGCTTCCTCCCACGAGGGGTGCCGGAACTCGAACGCCGCCTGGACGTCCGGGGGGAGGTACCCGAGGAACGCCGCCAGCAGCGACTCGTCGTACGGGAGGTTCGGCGGGCACTGGAACAGGATCGGCCCCAGCCGGTCCCCGAGCAGCCTGGCCAGCTCCAGGAACGAGCGCACGTCCTCGTCGGTGTCGCGCAGCCGCCGCGTGTGCGTGATCCGGCCGTGCGCCTTCAGCACGAACCGGAACCCGTCCGCGCTCTGCCCCCGCCACCTCTCCAGCGTCTTCGGCGACGGGAACCTCCGGAACGTGTAGTTGATCTCCACCGCCGGGAACCGCGTCGTGTAGTGCTCGAGGTATGCGTCGCGCTTCAGGTCCTCCGGGTAGAAGGACCCCCGCCACTCGTCGTAGGCGAACCCGGACGTCCCGACGTAGAGCATGCCGGTATCCAACCACGGCTGGCCCGTGGAGCGAGGGCTGGGCTACAATCGCGCCAGCGTGGCCCCTGACAGATCGTTCCGAGAAGCTCACTTCGTGACCGTGCAAGAGGTCGCCCAGCTCATGCG
>DASUTW010000216.1:0-8639 GCA_036374395.1 Actinomycetota bacterium | reverse complement strand
TCGGTTCGCTCGACGACGACGTCGCCGCCGACCAGGGGGCCGACCCCCTGACCGATCAGGCTGAGCGGCGGCGGCGCTGCGTGGGCGGGCGTGGCGAAGCTCAGGGCGAGCAGCGCCGCCGCCGCCAACGTCGCCAGGTGTCGCGCGCGGGTGGCGCGAGGATCCATGGGGCATCCCTCCTCGGGGTCGCCGGCCGGACCCCGGGGCGGCGGGCGTCCGGGCCTCCCTGCGAGGCCGCCCCCACCCTGGCAAAGCGGATGAAAGTGGGATGAAAGTTGCCTGTGGGTCACGGCGGGTGCGCGTACACGGAGCCTCCGCACGATCGGTCGCCCACGGCTCGAAGGCGGGGATAGAATCTCGCGGATGCGCCACGGCATGAGGACCCTCGGTGAGCTGGAGGCGCGCGTCATGCGGGTCATGTGGCGCGCCTCGGCACCCATGACCGTTCGCGACACCTTGGCCGAGCTCGCCCCCGAGCGGGAGTTCGCGTACACCACCGTCATGACGATCCTCGATCGGCTCTGGCGGAAGGGGTTCCTCGAGCGGACCATGCGCGGCCGCGCGTACGAGTACCACGCGGTCGTCTCGGAGGGCGAGTACACGGCGGAGCTGATGCACCAGCTGCTCGCGGGGGCGTCCGATCGGCGAGCCGCGCTCGCCCACTTCGTGGGAGGCATGAAGGCGCCCGACGAGGAGGAGCTCCGGAGGCTCGCCGACGAGGCGTCGAGGAGGAAGCGATCGAGGTGACCCGCCTCGTCGTCCTCTTGGCCGGGTTGGCGGTATTCATGGTGACCCCCCGCGTCCTCGAGCGCCTCCGGAGCGCGCCGCCTCGGTGGCGCGCTCGGCTCGCCCTCCTGAGCGTGCTGGGGATGGCGGCCTCGTCCGTCAGCCTGCTCCTGGTGATCCTGTTCCCCGAGGCCCTCCTCGCCTCGAGCATGACCGACATGTGGCACTCCGAGGCGATCCACGAGCTCGTGAGGCGACCTCCGCTCCGGGCGGCCTCGTACACCGCGGGCGGCATCCTCGGGTTCGTGCTCGTCCGGTTCCTCTGGGGCCTGACCAGCGGGCTCCGAAGCACGTCGCGGGCGCGCATCCGGGATCGCCGTCCCGAGCGAACCGACGGCGGGGCGTCGATCTACATCGTGCCGATGAACGCGCCGATGGCGTACTCGCTGGGGCGTGGCCAGGTCGTCGTGTCGCAGGGGCTCTTCGGCGCCCTGGACCGATCCGAGGTCCGGGCCGTCCTGCTCCACGAGGAGGGCCACGTCCGCTCGCGGGATCACCGGAAGCTGCTCCTCGTCCGGGCGATCCGACACGCGATCGGGATGCTCCCACCGGTCGGGGCGGCGGCCGAGGCCATGGAGCAGGCGATGGAGGAGGCGGCCGACGAGCACGCGGCGGCGCGCCTCGGCGACCCCGCCGTCGTGGCGAGCGCTCTCTCCAAGGCGGCGCTCTCTGGGCTGCGGACGCCCGCCGGCGCGATGGGGCTCACCTCGGAGATCGACGTCCTGGGACGGGTGCGCCGGCTCCTGGAGCCGCCCCTCGTCCCGCAGTGGATGCCGTGGGCGTGCCTGGCGGTCGCGGGCGCCCTGTTCGCGTTCCTCGCGCTGACGCAGGTGATGGTGGGAATCGCCATCGTGGCGGCCACCCATCACCTGTTGAACGCGGGCGCGCTCGCGATCGCCCCCGTGCCGTCGGTCAGACTCGGCCTGCGCGCCGGGACGTGAACGCCGGTTTGACCTACGAACCGGCCTAGTACTACGCTTCCTAGTTGCTTTCGCGATCGGCCGTGAGGGTCGGCATATGTTCCGGCGAAAGGAGCCCGACGCCAGGAAGTCGCTTACCGAAGCGCCCGCGCGCCATCTCTCACCCCCAACCCCGAGGAGGTGAGCATCCGACCCAAACGATTCGTGCTCACGTCACGAGTTTTCGCACCCGTACCACGACCGGAAGGAGCCCGAGCATGAAACGACATCTCATCCTGGCGATGGCGTTCGTCCTCGTCACCGCGCTGGGGAGCGGCGTTGCCGCGACCCCCTCACCGGACCGTCCGGAGGGTGGAGGACCCGGGGACCATGCGGTCGACGACGGATACGTCGATACCCCCCTCGAAGTACACAGAGCCCACGGTCACGACGAGCAACACGGCACCATGGAGGGCCACATCCCTCCGACCCAAGAGAACGTGGACGTGGTGGGCATATGGACCGCGCCTCGAACCAACAAGAAGCCAGGGCGGATCACCGACGTATGGTCGCTCGGCAACTACGCGTACCTGGGGACCTTCGCCCCACCGTGCAACGGGCTCGGAGTCAACGTCGTCGATATCTCCGACCCGACGAACCCCACCAAGGCCGCGTTCATCCCGTCTCGCCCCGGCACGCGGGTCAATGACGTCAAGGTGATCCACCTCGAGACGAGCGCCTTCACCGGTGACGTGCTGCTGCACTCGAACGAGAACTGTAGCGCTCACCCGCAGCGGGTCGGAGGCATCTCTCTCTGGGACGTCACCGACCCCACGAACGCCCAGCCGCTGGCCCAGGGCGTGGGGGACACTAACGGCGGCACGCTCCCGCGGGCCCGCCAGGTGCACAACATCTTCGCCTGGCAGGACGGTGACGAAGCGTACGCCGCGATCGTGGATGACGAGGAGCTCCTCGACGTGGACATCCTCGAGATCACCGATCCGACGAACCCCGAGCACGTGGCGGAGACGGGGCTTCCCGACTGGCCGAACGTGAACGTCGACGCCTTCGGAGGGGACGCCTTCGTCCACGACATCTGGTTCGACATCGTCGACGGCATCCCACAGCTCCTCCTTTCCTACTGGGACGCTGGATGGATCCGGCTCGACGTGACGGACCCGGAGAACCCAACGATCATCGAGCCGCCGGGTGACTCCGACTACCCCTTCCCGGACCCACTGGCGAGCGCCGCCGCAGGGCAACCCTTGCTGGCGGAAGGCAACGCCCATGCGGCGGTGTGGGACTGGACCGGCAGGCTGATCCTGGCGGGAGATGAGGACCAGACGCCCTTCCGGATCGAGAACTTCGAGATCACGACGGGGTCGAACGCCGGGCCTTTCGGAGCGGGAGAGTTCGGCTTCACGAAGTCTGTCTCCTCGTTCCCAGGCGGAGAGGTGTCGGGTCCGACGGTCTACGGCGGCAGCGCATGCCCCGGCCAGGACCTGGACGGGGATGGGACCGACGATCGCGTGCAGGTGCCCGACGCCTCGATCCTCGACCCCCAGGTGGGGCCGGACGACGAGCGGGTGCTGGTGACGACGCGCGGAACCTGCTTCTTCTCCGACAAGATCCGGACCGGTGAGGAGAAGGGCTACGACGTGGTGATCATCGGCAACCACCACATCGGTGCCGCCGGTGGCGCAGCTCCGGACGCCTTCTTCTGCGGCGGCCAGGGCAGCCCGGTTCTCGGCACGGCGGCGGGGCTCTGCATCGGCCACCGCGCCATGCACCTGATCTTCAACGACCCGCCGGAGTACACGCCCGAGACCAGCGACACGTCGCCCGACATGCCGGCGACCGGCACGCTCGGCGAGCGGGTGCAGGCCTCGGCGATCTTCGACGGGCGTGGCCCGTTCCACCTGCTCGATCACGACACGATGGAGGAGATCGACACCTACGCGCCTTCCGAGGTCCACGACCCGGCGTTCGCTCAGGGGTTCGGGGAGCTCACGATGCACAACGTGGAGGCGGACCCGACGCGAGACCTCGCGTACATCGCCTGGTACGCGCTGGGCTTCCGTGTGCTCGACTTCTCCGAGTGCGACACGGACGCATCCGATGGGAGCTTCGACAACCTGGACGACCCGGGATGCGTGCAGGAGGTCGGGAACTTCATCGACCAGGGCGGGAACGACTTCTGGGGTATCCACCAGGCGCTCGACCACTCCAGCGATCCCGACCTGATCCTGCTGAGCGACCGGGACCGCGGCCTGTACATCGTGAAGTTCACAGGCTGAGCTCGGAACAGGCCGAAGGCAAAGGGGGGCGGGACCACCCCGCCCCCCTTTGCCTTCCGGGCCCCCGGTCCCCCGCTCGTCCGGTTTGACCTCCCAGCGGCGGTAGTACTAGCCTTCGTAGTCCGCCCAAGGATGACGACGCGGTTGCCCGTCGCCATGGTGCTCGGGGACCCAGAAGGAGGCGAGAGATGTCGGTATCGCGATCGAGGTGGGCGTGGATCCTGGCGCTCACCATGATGTTCTCGATGCTCGCCGGAATTGCGGCAGCGGACCATCCCGACCCTGGGGGCGGGCAGCCGGAGCACGACGCCCTGGAGGCACCGGGCGACCCCAGTGATCCCCTCGAGGAGCTGGACGCCGCGTTTTCGGATGTGGTGAGCGGCGGCCCGAGCGCGAAGGTGATCAAGAACCTGCAGCTTCGAGGGCGCGGGGAGCGCCTCGATGCCAACGCCACCACCGACGTGTGGGCGCATGGGGACTACGCGTACACGGGGACCTTCAACGACCCGTGCGGCGGTGACCCCGAGGCCGGCGTGTGGGTCTGGAACGTGGAGGACAGGGACAACCCCGTGTTCGTGGACGTCATCGAGTCGCCCGTGGGCAGCCGCTCCAACGACGTGAAGGTGGCGACCTTGAACTCCGGCGACATCCTCGTTCACTCGAACGAGAGCTGCGCAGGAGGCCCGGGCGGCTTCGAGATCTACAACGTGGACGACCCCACCAACCCGGTGCACCTTGCCTCCGTCCAGACCGACGACGTCAACGCGTTCCTGCGAAGCGCGTTCGGGTTCGTGGACTTCGGTGTGCACAACCTCTTCCTGTTCTCGCAGGGCGACCGCGACTACGTGGCGGCCGTGGTGGAGTCGGAGTTCGGGAACTTCCAGGTCTTCGACATCACCGACCCGGGGAGCCCGACGCTGGCCGGGTTCTGGGGCGCCGAGGAGCTGCGGATGGCCGAGCTGGGAGAGGACCCCTCGACCGTGCCCGACCTGGGCGCGGCCGAGTTCGGCCTGATCCTGGAGCTCGACGCGTACCTGATCAGCGGGTTCGGGGAATCGCAGAACCGCTTCCTCCACGACATCACGATCTCCGCGGACGGGACGCAGGCGTACCTCTCGAACTGGGACGCCGGGCTCGTCCTGCTCGACATCAGCGATGTATCGGATCCGACCGTGGTATCGGTCGCCCTGGACCCCGCCAACGGTTCGCGGGACGGCGAGGTGAACAGCCACGCGGCCTGGCCGAGCGAGGACGGGTCGATCGTGGTCGAGACCGAGGAGGACTTCAACGCCTGGGTCACGGTCCAGCCGCTGGACAACTTCACGTTCGGCGAGCACCCCTGGAACACGATCCCCGGCGTGGGTGTCAGCACCTCGGCGGGCGACGACTTCCAGGCCAACCAGACGGGGAACATGGTCACGGTCACGGCGAACAGCGTGACCGTGAACAGCGGGCCGCTCGCCCCGAACGTCTACCCCGCAACGGAGGGGTCTGGGAACCAGCCCAAGCTGGCAAACACCGGGCCGCTCGAGGCGGAGGCCGTGTGGGTCGGACGGGCCTGCGACACGGACCGCTTCTCGATCGGGCCCCCAACGGATCAGCCCGGCGTGGTGGATCCGCTCCTGAACGACCCGGCGGGCAAGATCGCGGTCGTGCGTCGTGGTGGCTGCTCGTTCTCCAGCAAGATGGGGCACGTGGCGGACGCGGGAGCGATCGGGGTCATCGTCGCCAACAACCTCACGAACGACTCGCCGTGGGGCGGGGTGCGGATCTGGGACTACTCGGATCCCTCCAACCCCGAGCTGGCGTCGATCTTCGACACGACGTGCAGCGCATCGCCCGAGCCGATCCCGGAGTGCGACCCGTTCGGGACCTACTCGGTGCACAACGTGATCGTCGAGAGCAGGGGCAACAAGACCTTCGCCTACATCTCGTGGTACTGGGACGGGATGTTGGTCCTCGACGTGACCGATCCGTACAACCCCGTCGAGGTGGCGAGGTACTTCGACAACAGCCCCGCGTTCCTGGAGTCGAACGGAGGGAACCCGCACGACTTCTGGGGCGTGTACAAGGAACGGCGCTCGCCGTGGATCTACGGCTCGGACCGGAACGGCGGGCTGTACGTGTTCAAGGAGCAGGGCTCCGGATCCGGTAAGTAGAACCGGAGTTCCCCGGTGGGGGGCGGCCGTCGAGACCCCGGCCGCCCCCCGCCCCCTATCCGGACCGAGGACCCCTCGGCGCCGCGCGCCAGCTGCGAGATCCCGCCTCCCTATCGATCGCGAGGAAGCCTCGAGCTCCCTACGGCGCGGGGCAGGCGGGCGTGTCGAAGCCCCCGTCGCCGAACCCGAGGTGCGAGTTGCCTGGGCTCCCCAGCT
Source organism: Actinomycetota bacterium (assembly GCA_036374395.1). GTDB lineage: Bacteria > Actinomycetota > UBA4738 > UBA4738 > CALAEC01 > DASUTW01. The sequence continues at coordinate 2,282 of DASUTW010000216.1, read as the reverse complement.
CGGCGCTCGGAAGCAAGCCCGAGATCGGCCCGCCGTTCGCGGCGGCCGCCGGCGTCGTGTTGGTCCGGTTCGCCCCATCGTCCGCCACGCCCACACAGCGGAGCGGCGTGATCCCGTGGACGTGGGCCATGGCGCCGCTCGCGGGGATGATCGAGAGCGCCCCCGCGAGCGCGATCGCCAGGCCCAGCCGCTTCGTTCGCTTCCGCACGTGCACCACCTCCTTGTGTCGAGTGCCGTCACGGGTACTACTCCGCCGGCAAGGGTCCGGATTCCTCCTCCCCCACGTGGCATCATCCGCAGCGAAGGACTCAGATGGCGTGGCTCCAGTGGATCATCGTGGCGCTGGCCGTGCTCAGCGCCGGCTACATGGTGATGGACGGCACGCGCGCGCTCGTGCGAGGCGATTACCTGACGCCTTCCTCCGGTGCGCATGCCGGGCGGCTCGGCCCGTGGGCCGGGATCGTGCGAGCCCTCGGCATCGAGCCGCGATCCATGGGGATGAAGGCGTTCTTCGTCATCTACGGGACGGTGTGGCTCGCGGTCACGGTGACGTTCGCCCTCGGCGTCAATTGGTCATGGCTCGCGATGCTGGCGCTGGCGATCGGCTCGCTCTGGTACCTCATCCCAGGCACGCTGCTCAGCGCAGTCATCATCGCGCTGCTGCTCATCCCCTCCGTGCGAGAGGTCTTCTAGATCTCCTGCAGACGATCCCGTGTTTCCAGGAACTCTGCTCGGGTACCGCCCCCGATAGGGTGGTCCCTATCGTTCAACCCGGTCGGAATCCGAGGGAGAGGAGGCAGGCATGGTGACGAGAAGAGAGCTGCAGCTCGCCGCACTCGAGGGAGGCCAGGTCGGTCTCTCACCCCAGCAGCTCCAGGACCTCGATGGTCGCCTCCAGGGCGACCTGCTCGGCCCCGGCGACCCGGGCTGGGACGAGGCCGTAGAGACGTGGAACGCGATGGTGGCCAAGACGCCCGCGCTCGTGGCCCGTCCCCTGTCGCCGGCCGACGTGGCCGCGGCGGTGAGCTTCGCTCGGGACCACGGGGTGCTGCTGAGCGTGAAGGGCGGCGGCCACAACATCGCCGGGACCTCCATGGCCGAGGACGGGCTCACCCTCGACATGTCCGGGATGCGCGAGGTGAGCGTGGACCCGGGCGCGCGGCTCGCGCACGCCGGGCCCGGCTGCCTCCTGAAGGACGTGGACCGCGCGACGCAGGAGCACGGGCTGGCCGCTCCGCTGGGGTTCGTCTCCGAGACCGGCATGGCCGGGCTGACGCTCGGCGGCGGGTGGGGCTATCTGACGCGCCGCTTCGGGTGGACGGTGGACACCCTCGAGGAGGTCGAGATCGTCACGGCGGACGGAGAGATCCGCGTGGCGAACCGCGAGGAGCACCCGGACCTCTTCTGGGCGGTCCGCGGCGGAGGAGGGAACTTCGGCGTGGTCACGCGCTTCACGTTCCGCCTCCACGAAGTGGGGCCCACGATCACCGGCGGGATGAGGGTGTGGAGCGCCGATCGGGCCGACGAGGTCCTCGCCACGTACGCGGAGCTGACCGCCTCGGCCCCGCCCGAGCTCACCGCGGCCGCGATCGTGCGGCTGGCGCCGCCGGCCCCGTTCCTCCCCGAGGAGTGGCACGGGAAGCCGGTCGCCAACATCGTGGTCTGCTACAGCGGCGGAAACGCCGAATCGGACCTCGCTCCCGTGCGTGACCTCGGCGACCCGGTCGCCGACCTGATCACCGAGAAGCCCTACGTCGAGCAGCAGTCCATGGTCGACGCCCTGGAGCCCAAGGGACTCAGCCGGTACTGGAAGACCGAGTACCTGGCGGGGATCGACGACGAGTACCTCGACGTCTTCCGGGAGGGGGCGCTCGATGTGACATCGCCGCTCTCGCAGTCGGTCATCTTCCACCTGGGCGGCGCGCTCAACGAGCGCGAGCCGGACGACGGCGCCGTCGGGAACCGCGAGGCGCGGTTCATCAGCGGGTTCGCGGGGACGTGGCGGCCGGACACGCCGGCCGACCCCCACATCGACTGGGTGCGGCGGTCCTGGGAGAGGATCCGCCCGTACTCGACGGGGGGCAACTACGTGAACTTCCAGGTCGCCGATGACGACTCAGGGCGGACGGCGGAGGCCTACGTCGGGAACTACGAGCGGCTCCAGCGGGTCAAGGCGGAGTACGACCCGGAGAACCTGTTCCGGGTGAACCGCAACATCCCGCCCGCGGCGTAGAAGGTCGGGCGGCGCCAGGTCATCTCGCGGCCGAGGCCGGATGGATCCG
>DASUTW010000215.1:0-2302 GCA_036374395.1 Actinomycetota bacterium | reverse complement strand
GGGCGATGGCCGAGGCCGGCAGCGAGGAGGGCGCGATCGAGGAGGAGGAGAAGGAGCTGATCCACTCGATCTTCGAGTTCGGCGACACGATCGTGCGCGAGGTGATGGTCCCGCGGCCCGACATGGTCACGATCGGGAAGGGGGCCTCGCTGGACGACGTCCTCGACCTCGTCCTGCGGCACGGGTACTCGCGGGTCCCGGCGACGAGCAACGGGCTCGACGAGATCGCGGGCGTGGTCTACGCCAAGGACGTCCTCCGTCAGCTCCACCGGGGCCGCCGGGACCGCACGGTGGAGGACCTGATGCGCAAGCCGTACTTCGTCCCCGAGTCGAAGAAGGTCTCCGAGCTCCTCCGAGACATGCAGCGCGAGAAGTACCACCTGGCGATGGTGGTGGACGAGTACGGGGCCGTGGCCGGGCTCGTCACGCTGGAGGACCTGCTCGAGGAGATCGTCGGTGAGATCGAGGACGAGTACGACCGCGAGGAGCCGAACGTCGAGCCGGCCGGCGAGGACCGCCTCCGCGTGAACGCGCGCCTCCCCGTGGACGAGCTGAACGAGCTCCTCCAGGTGGAGCTCCCGAACACCGAGTGGGACACGGTGGGCGGGCTCGTCATGGGCATCCTGGGCCGCGTGCCGGCGGTGGGGGAGCAGGTCGAGTTCGAGGGCCTGCGCTTCACGGCCGAGCGCGTGCAGGGGCGGCGCATCGCCAAGATCCTGATCGAGCGCCTGCCCCCGGGACCGGCGGAGGCCACCGCTGAGTAGCCTCGACCAGGACCGGGTCCGGGCCCTGCTCGACGCCGCGCGGGAGGCCAGGGACCTGGCCTACGCGCCCTACTCGGGGTTCCGGGTGGGCGCGGCCGTCCTCACCGCCGACGACCGCGTCGTGCGCGGCGCGAACGTGGAGAACGCCGCCTACCCGCTCTCGGTCTGCGCCGAGCGCACGGCGATCCAGCGGGCCGTCACCGAGCCGGGGAGCCGCGAGGTGGTCGCCGTGGCCGTCGTCTCGTCGAGTGGAGGCGAGACCTGGCCCTGCGGGGGATGCCGCCAGGTCCTCCATGAGTTCGGCCCCGCGATGGCCGTGATCACCGAGGACGCCCAGGGAGAGCCCACCTCCCGGCCGCTCGCCGAGCTGCTGCCCGAGGCGTTCGGGCCCGCCGACCTCCCGTGACGCGGTCCGGCTTCGTGGCCGTCGTCGGCCGCCCGAACACGGGCAAGTCCACGCTCGTCAACGCCCTCGTGGGGCTGAAGGTCTCGATCGTGTCCGACAAGCCGCAGACGACCAGGGGCAGGATCCGCGGCGTGGTGACCGGGGAGGGCTACCAGGTCGTGCTCACCGACACCCCCGGCTTCCACAAGCCTCGCACCCTGCTGGGGGAGCGCCTCAACGAGATGGTGGGCGAGTCGACCGGCGACGTGGACGCGATCGTCCTCGTCGTGGACGGCGCGGCGGGCGTGGGGCGCGGGGACGCCTACGCGGCCGCCCGTCAGGTGGCCTCGCACGACGTCCTCAAGGTCTGCGCCGTGAACAAGGTCGATCGGCTGTCGAAGGCGGCGGTCCTGCCTCAGCTCGAAGCCGCCGCCGAGCTGACCGACTTCGACCACGTGATGCCGATCTCGGCCAGGACCGGTGCGGGTGTGCCCGAGCTGCTGGGGATCCTCGTCGAGGCCCTGCCCGAAGGGCCGTTCCTCTTCCCCGAGGGCCAGGCCACCGACCAGCCGATGGAGCGACGCGTGGCCGAGATCGTCCGGGAGAAGGCGCTCGCCGCCACGCGGGAGGAGGTCCCGCACTCGATCGCCACTGAGGTCGAGGAGCTGGAGCGCGAGGACGGGCTGATCCGGATCCACTGTCTCGTGCTCGTGGAGCGGGAGTCCCAGAAGGGGATCGTGATCGGGAAGGGCGGCGAGATGCTGAAGCGGATCGGCACGGAGGCCCGCCGGGAGCTCGAGGCGCTCCTCGACGAGAAGGTCTACCTCGAGCTCCGCGTCAAGGTGCTGCACGACTGGCAGCGGGACCCCAAGGCCCTCCAGCGGCTGGGCTACTAGAGCACCCGAAGGCCGAGGGCGAACGCGCCGTCGCCTTCCTCGAAGGTGGCGAACACCTGGAGCAGGTACCTCCCCGGCTCCACATCGATCGTGGCGGAGCCGTCTTCGAGCGGGAGGTCCTGTACCACCTCGAGCTCGGCGGCGACGTCGCCGGGCCGGAACCGAGCCACCCCCACCTCGACGGTCTCTGCGTCTCCCGACACGGTCAGCGTCCCGCCGCGGCGCACCCCCACGTACGCCTCCGGCTCGGTCGGGAA
>DASUTW010000214.1:0-3490 GCA_036374395.1 Actinomycetota bacterium | reverse complement strand
GGGGTTTGAGGGAGGAGGGCGGGCCGTCGCCCGCCCTCGCTCCGTCGTTCCGGGCGCCGACCGGGAGCAACGTTGCGACGTTCCCAACCCGCTCTGCTGACAGCGTCACCTCGGCTCCGTCGGCGCCGGACCATCAGCATGCCCCATGCGGGAGATGCTCGCGATGGTGCGGATGACCTATTCTTCCCCTCCGCCGCTCGTGGCCTCGACGGCCAGGGCCGCCCGGGAGGTCACGCCCAGCTTCCGCATCGCGTTGGAGACGTGGTGCCCGACCGTCCGAGGGGACAGGTACAGGCTCTCGGCGATCTGCCGGTTGGTTCGACCTTCGGCCACGAGCCGGGCCACCTCGAGCTCCCGGGGCGAGAGCTCGTCGCCGTAGCCGCGCCTCCCTCCTCGCCAGGGACGGGACACGACGACGCCGGACCCGCGGAGCTTCCGGCGGACCCGATCGGCGTACCAGCTGGCCCCCACCAGCTCCAGGATCGCCAGGCTCTCGGTCAGGGCGGCCCGGGCTCGGCCCCCGTCGGTGGAGGCCAGCGCCTCGCCCTCCCCCTCCCTGCAGGCGGCGACGGCCAGAGGACGCGGCAGGGCCTCCCAGGCCCGCGCTGCGCGCCGGTAGGCGGAGGCGCCCTTCTCCCCCTGAAGGAGGGCGCGGGCGGTGAGAAGCGCCGCATGGGCGGCCGGGGCGAACCTGCCCCTGATGCCGTCCGACAGCTCGGCCACGGCGGCCTGGGCCTCGCTCCGCCTGCCGGCGCGCAGCGCGGCGCTGACGAAGAACGACACGGCCTCGCCCCCCACGGGCCACATCTCCTTGGACCGGATGAGGTCCAGGCCCTCGCGAGCGGCATCGAGCGCGCCGCCGACGTGGCCTCGGGAGAGGCGGGCGAACGAGATCGCCGAGAGGGCCGAGGCGGCCAGAGGAACTCCTCCCGCCGTGAGGATCCGAGGCACCAGCTCCCCGAGGATCGCCTCGGCCCTGGCGGTAGCGCCCCGGGCCATCGCCAGCAGGGCGATCACGAGGCGGGCCTTGTTCGTCGCTTGGGGAGGCCCGCCGTGCTGGAGCGCCTGCGCCCGCTCAAGGAGGCCGTCCCAGCGCCCCGTCAGGAAGTCCAGGAGAACCTCATCGGCGAGCACGTACGGGGTGAGGCGGGCGAAGGAGGGGTCCTGGGTGACGACCATCGCCTCCTTGAGGGCCTGGGCGGCGCGGTCGTAGGCGCCCAGGAGCATCAGGGCCAGGGCGGCGCTGATGCGGGTGCGCTGCAGCTCCCGCCCCACCCCGATCGCCAGGGAGCTCCGTTCGAGGCTCTCGATCTCCTCCACGGCGTCCGGCTCGCCCCTCAGCAGGCGAGCGATCATCAGGTCGCCCTCGACGTGGGCCCGCTGCTCGGGATCCGTCAGCGTGGGGAGCAGCTCGGCGGCCCGAGCCTCCGCGGCGAGGTGCGTTCCGGGCGATACCCCCTCGACCCAGGGCGACGCCACGATGGCCTCGGCCTCGGCCTCGGCCGGCCGGCCCCGCAGCTCCGAGGCCGCGACGGACGCCTCCCTGTGGCCCTCTCGCGCGTCCCCCGCCTCCATCAGCAGGCGGGCCAGCGCCAGGCGGAGCTCCCCCCGCACCGGGCCCGTCAGGGTCTCGGTGTGGAAGATGTGGCGGACCACGCCGATCGCCTCCGCCTGCTGGAGGCCGTAGAGGGCGGCGCGCGCGAACTTGACCGACAGCCGGACGCGGGCCTCACGAGAGAGCGTCGCGGTCGAGAGGACCTCGTCCAGCATCCGGGCCGCCCACGCGTCGTCGCCGACGGAGACGGCCTGGTCGGCCGCCCGCTCGGCCCACCGGGCCCACTGCCGCTCCGACTCGGCCTCACCGTAGTGGTAGGCGATGCTCGCCGAGCCGCGGAGGTCGAGGGCGGCGAGGGCCCGGGCGGTGGCCAGGTGCAGAGCTCGGTGACGCTCCGGAGCCAGGGAACGGTGGACGGCCACGCGCGCGATCGCCACACGGAACTTCACTTCTCCTGCGCCGGCCTCCTCGAGCAGGCCGGCTCGGACCGCCTCGTCCACCGCGCGGGCGTACCTCTCCTCCCCCAGCCTCGTGACGCGCTGCAGCAGCTTGCTCTCCACGGGCGGCTCGGGGATCGACGCCGCCTCCACGATGCGGCGGGCGCGCCCGGAGAGGCGACCGACGCGGCCGAGGACCGAGTCCCGGACGGCGATCGGCGCGTCGTCGAAGACCGCGTCCCGCAGGGCCAGTGGGACCTCCGAGAAGCGGCGGGGCGACTCGGCCAGCAGCTCCTCGAGGGAGCTCGCCCGGTCCCGCAGGAACCCCAGGAGCTCCTCGACCGCGAAGGGGAGCCCGCCCGTGCTGTCGAAGACGCCTCGGACGAAGCCGTCGGGGATCCCCTGGGTTCCGAGGTCGTGCTCGATCATGCACCGCACCCCCGCCGCATCGAGCGGCCCGAGCGTCCGGTGGAGCCGGTGGACAGAAGGAGGGAGATGGGCCAGGAGCTCGGGGAGGGGGGAGCCCTCGGGCAGCTCCTCGCGGCGGTAGGTCAGCAGGGTCGACACGCGCCCCGGCGGGGAGGCGGCCAGGTCCGCCAGCACCTCGATCGTCTGGGGGTCGGCCCGGTGCAGGTCCTCGAGGACCAGCACGAGCTCGCCGGCCGCCCCCAGCACCTCGCGGACGGCCCGGGTGACGAGGTGGCCCCGCATCCGCCGGTCCTTGCCGGGTTCGATCGTCGGCGGCAGAACTCCGGAGAGCTCGGGGAGCAGCGGGTGAAGCACGCCGCAGACGGGGCTCAGCTCGGGGAAGGAGGGGCCGTCGGCGAGGCCGCGCAGCGCCTCGACGACGGCCCCGAGGGGGAAGGGCTCCTCCACCGCCGCGCAGTGACCCACGAGGAAGCGCCGCGCCTCGAGCTCCGGGCGGCCGAGGAGCTCGAGCACCAGCCGGCTCTTCCCCACCCCGGCCTCGCCCTCGAGCACCACGAGGGACGGCGGGCGACGCAGCGCGTCGACGAGCTCGCGGAGCTCCCGTGTCCGCCCGCACAGGCGGGCCTCGGAGGAAACGGCCGACCCGACCGGCGTCATCGCGTTCTCCGCGGCATCCGGGCATCGTACCGGAAACCGGGCAACACGGTCCTATCCGTAGACCTTCCGAGGGAAGACGTCCGCCGCGGAGTCGACGCGGTCGAGTATCAGGAGCCCGTCCAAGTGATCGAGCTCGTGCAGGAGGGCCCGGGCCTCGAACCCCTCCATCTGGTGCACCCGGCGGTTCCCGTCCGGGTCGGTCCCCCGGACCACGGCCCGGACCGCACGGCGCACGTTCGCGGTGAGGTCGGGGACCGAGAGGCACCCCTCGCGCAGCACGTCCTCCTCCCGCACCTCGACCAGGGCCGGGTCGAAGAGGACGACCAGGCCGTGGCTGCTCGTGGCCCTCCGGTGGCCCGAGACGTCGAGGCAGAAGGCACGCAGGGGCACTCCGATCTGCGGGGCGGCCAGG
>DASUTW010000213.1:0-6944 GCA_036374395.1 Actinomycetota bacterium | reverse complement strand
ACGCGATCCCCAGGAACTCGACTCCGTCGTTCCGACGCTCAGCCTGAGCGACGCCGGGGGCCTCCCGGTTGCACGTCCCTCACCACGGGGCCCAGAACCAGATCACGAGGTCGCTGCCCGCGTACTCGGCGCCGTCGATGGTGCCTCCTCCCAGCGCCGGCGCCGTGAAGCGGAGCTCTCCGGGGACCGGGGGATCCTCGGCCGGCTCCTCGGTGGGTGGGGGCGAGGTGGGGGCCGCCGGGCTCGTGGCCGCGGGGGCCGCTTCGGGGCTCCGGGTCGCCGCCGGCTCCTCGGGGGAGGCGCACGAGGCCGCCGAGAGCGCCAGGATCCCCAGCGAGATGATGAGCCGAGCCGGTCCCGATCGCATCGGCCAAGTATAGGGAGGGAGGAGATTTCGGGGGTCTTACGGCTAGCATGACGCCGATGGTTCGGCGGCTCAGCCGGCGGCGCTTCCTGGCGGGGGGGCTCGGGTCCCTCCTCTCGGGTTTGCGCCCTCTCTCCGGGCTCGCGGCCGCCCCCAAGCGCGTCGACGTGATCTGCCGCCGGGCGTGGCGCGCCGCTCCTCCCCGCGAGGGCCTGAGGCGGCATCGGATCCGGCGGCTCACCGTCCACCACTCGGCCGTCGTGCTCTCGGACAACCGCGACGCCCCCGGCCGGTTCCGCGGGCACCAGCGGGCGCACTTCGGCAACGGGTGGCCGGACATCGCCTACCACGTGCTGATCGACCGAGGCGGCAACGTGTACCGGGGGAGAAGCCCGAGGTTCCGAGGGGACACCGCCACCGACTACGACCCGAAGGGACACCTCCTCGTCTTGTGCGAGGGCGACTTCGACCGGCAGCCGCTCTCGGGGAGGCAGGTCACGGCCCTCGTGGACGTCCTGGCCTGGGCGTGCCGGCGCTTCGACGTGAAGCCGAGCACGATTCGCGGCCACGGCGACTGGGCCTCGACGGCGTGCCCCGGGCGGCGCCTGCGGCGCAAGATCAGGAGCGGCCGCATCCGGGCCCGCGTGAGGGAGCGGCTGCGCCGTGGCGGCGTCGAGCTGCAGGTGCTGTGCGGCGACGCGGGGAGGCGGCGGGTCAGGCGGATCGAGCGGGGTCGGGCCTGAGCCGTTCGTGACAGACCCTGGGGCTACGGTTGCCTCGTGGGGAAGAAGCGCACGACCTTCGAGTGCACGGCCTGCGGCGTCCCCTCCGGTCAGTGGGCCGGGCGGTGCCCGTCCTGCGGCGGGTGGGGGACGATCGAGACCGCGCTGCCCGCCTCCTCCGGGAGCGGATCGGCTCTGCCCCCCCCGGTGTCGCTGCTGGCGAGGGGGAACGACCCGGAGCGGCGGCTCCGGATCGGCATGGAGGGTGTGGATCGGGTGCTGGGAGGAGGGCTCGTGCCGGGCTCGGTTGTCCTCGTGGCGGGCGAGCCGGGCATCGGGAAGTCGACGCTGCTGCTCCAGATCGCCGACCGGCTGACGGGTGCCGGGCACGGCGTGCTGCTGGCCTCGGGGGAGGAGTCCCACGGCCAGGTGGCCGCGAGGGCCGGGCGCCTGGCCCTCCGGTCGGACCTCTCGTTCGTCCCGGGCCGCGAGCTGCCGCACGTGCTCGAGGCCGCCAGCGTCGAGCTGCCGGCCGTGCTGATGGTCGACTCGATCCAGGCGATCAGAGACCCGGACCACACGTCGCTGCCTGGGGGACCGACGCAGGTTCGCCTGTGCGCCGACCGCCTCGTGGGGCTGGCCAAGGCCGAGGGGATCATCGTGATCCTGGCCGGTCAGGTCACCAAGGACGGCGAGGTGGCCGGCCCCAGGACGCTGGAGCACGCCGTGGACGTCGTCTGCTCGTTCGACGGGGACCAGCGGACCGGCCTTCGCGTGCTGGCCGGGGGGAAGAACCGCTTCGGGCCCGAGGGCGAGCTGGCGTGGTTCGAGATGGGGGCCGAGGGCCTCGTGGAGGCCGACCCGTCCGAGCTGCTGACCACCAGGGAGGCGGAGCCGGGCGCCGCTGTGGGGCTGCTATCCGCGGGCAGGCGCGCCGTCGCGGTGGAGGTCCAGGCGCTGGTCGCTCCCACCGAGGGATCCCCCCGGCGACACGTGACGGGGCTGGATCCCAGGAGGTTCGGTCTCGTGGCCGCGGTGGTCGACCGGGCCACCGGCCTCAGGCTGGGACGGACCGAGCTGTACGGGGCCACGGCGGGCGGCCTCAGGATCGAGGACCCCGGCTGCGACCTGGCCGTCGCCGCCGCGCTGGCCTCGGCCGCCACGGGCGTCCCCCCGCCCGGCGGCCGCGGCTTCATCGGCGAGGTGAGCCTGACGGGGGCGGTGCGGGGCGCCCCGAACCCGGGCCCGCGCCTCGCCGCCGCCGCGGCCGCCGGGCTCACCGAGGTCTACGCTCCTCGCGGGGTGAGGTCGTCCGACGTCCGCGTCAGGACGGTCCGACACCTGTATGACGCCCTCACATGGGCCGCCGAGGGTGGGGGCAGGGGGGCCGCCTGAGCAGGCGAAACGGCGTTCCACGACCCGGAAATGCCCCGTGACCTGCAGTTTTCATTTGCGGGGGAGGCGACTCCCTGCTATCATGAGAGCCTGTCCGTCCCAGACTCAGGGGGGTACTTGTTGTTCAACAAGGGTGACAAGGTCATCTATCCCCACCACGGCGCGGCCGTGATCGAGGATCTCACGACCCGAGAGCTCCTCGGAGAGAAGAAGAAGTACTTCGTCCTCAGGCTCACGCACGGTGACCTCACCCTGATGGTTCCGGTGGACAACACCGACGAGGTGGGTCTCCGCGAGGTCGTCCCCAAGCGCGAGGTCAAGAAGGTCCTCGAGGTGCTGAAGAAGTCCGAGACCAGGATGCCCGCGAACTGGAGCCGGCGCTACAAGACCAACATCGAGAAGATCCGCTCCGGCGACATCTACCAGGTGGCCGAGGTCGTGCGGAACCTCTCGATCCGCGAGGCCGAGAAGGGTCTCTCCGCCGGCGAGAAGCGGATGCTGGCCAAGGCCCGCCAGATCCTGATCTCCGAGCTCACGTTCGCGGTGGACACGCCCGAGGAGAAGGCCGAGGCGATGGTGGACAAGGTGCTCGAGGAGTCGCACAAGGCCGTCGCCTCCGCCAACGGCTCGGGGTAGGGCCCCCGAGAGGGCTTGTCTCCGCGCCTTCGGTGGCGCACGGTGGACCAGTGAGCGATCGGAGCAGACGCCGCGTCCTGACCGGCGGCCCCCGCGGCACCCTCGTCGAGCTCATCAGGATCATCCTCGTCTCCGTCTTCGCCGTGGGCGGGTGGCAGATCGCGGAGCGCGGGTTCGAGGGACGGACGGCCCTCCTCATCGGGATCGCCCTCGGGAGCATGGTGGGGTACGTGGTCGGCGGCGTGATCGGGCGGCTCACGGTCCGAGCCGTCCACGAGGCGGAGGCCGGGTTCGAGGAGGTCCCCGCGGGCGAGATCCTGGCGGGGACGATCGGGCTCATCCTGGGCCTCGTGATCGCCGTCCTCGCCTCGTTCCTGATCTTCCGCCTCCCGCCCGCGGCCGCGGGGCCCACCATCGCGTTCGTGGCCGTGTCGCTCTCGTACGCGGGCTACCGGATCGGGCGGGCCAAGTGGGCGGACTTCTTCTCTCTCTTCGGGCTCCGACCACCGGGGGCGGGCGTGCGGCCGGGCGAGATCAACGTCGTGGACACCAGCGCGCTGATCGACGGGCGGGTGCTGGACGTCGTCACGGCCGGGTTCCTGGGCGGGGTCTTCCTCGTGCACCGAGGGGTCCTCGACGAGCTCCAGCGGATCGCCGACTCCTCGGACCCCCAGCGGCGGCAGCGCGGCCGGCGGGGGCTCGACGTCCTCCACGACCTCCAGCGGACGGCCGAGGTCGTGCTCGTGGACGAGCCGGTCCGGGGCGACGTGGACGGGGTGCTGGTCCGCCTGGCGAAGGACAGGGGAGGCGTGGTCATCACCTCCGACGCGAACCTGGCCAAGGTGGCCACCGCCCTCAACGTGCCCGTCCGTTCGTTGAACGAGCTCGCGGCGGCCGTGCGGCCTCCGGTGATGGCCGGCGAGGAACTGCGGGTCCACATCAGCCGGGAGGGGCGCGAGGAGGGCCAGGGTGTGGGTTACCTGGAGGACGGCACCATGGTCGTCGTGGAGCAAGGCCGCTCCCACCTGGGGGCCGTCGTCGTGGTGACGGTGACCAACGTGATCCAGACGGCATCGGGGCGGCTCCTGTTCGCCCGCCTCGACCGGTGATGCGGGCGGCGGCGATCCTCCTGGCCGCGGGCCGGGGCGAGCGGCTGGGCGGGGAGCGGCCCAAGGCGCTCCTGGAGGTGGGCGGCGTCTCGCTCCTGGAGCGGGCGGTCCGCACGGTGGACGCGGTCCCCGCGATCGAGGGGTTCGTCGTGACGGTGCCTCGGGGGCTCGAGGAGACGGCAAAGTCCGAGGCCGCGAGCTCGCCCCGCTTCCTCGCCGCCGTGCAGGGCGGTGACTCCCGGCAGGCCTCCGTGCGCCTCGGGCTGGAGGCCCTGCCCGACGGCTTCGACGTGGTCGTGTGTCACGATGTGGCCCGGCCCCTGGCCGCCCCCGAGCTCTTCACGGCCGTGCTGGGGGCGCTGGAGGGAGCCGACGGCGCCGTGCCGGTGGTGCCCGTGACCGACACGGTGAAGCGGGTCGCCGGCGGATGGGTGGCCGAGACGATCCCCCGCCACGACCTGGCGCTGGCCCAGACGCCCCAGGCGTTCCGTCGCGGTGTTCTGGAGGAGGCCCATCGGGCCGCTGAGGCGGAGGGCCTCTCGGTCACCGACGACGCGGCGCTGCTGGAGCGGGCCGGACGCAGGGTGGCGGTGGTCTCGGGCGACGTCGGCAACGTCAAGGTCACCACCCCGGAGGACCTGGAGCGGGCCGAGGCGATCGTTCGGATCCGGGAGGGCACGTGACGGATCTTCGCGTCGGTCTGGGCTTCGATGCGCACCCGCGCGACGAGACGAGGCCGCTCATGCTGGCGGGGGTGAGGTTCGAGGGTGAGCCCGGCGTGGCCGGGCACTCCGACGGCGACGTCGTCTGCCACGCTCTGGCCGACGCGCTGCTCGGCGCGGGGGCCCTGGGCGACATCGGCGACCACTTCCCCGACGACGAGCCCTCCACCGAGGGGATCGCCGGCATCATGCTGCTGTCCGAGGCGGTTCGGCTGGTCCGGGCTGCGGGCCTGAGCCCACAGCGCTGCGATCTCGTGGTCGTCGCGGAGCGCCCGCGCATCGCCGACCGGCGGGACGAGATGCGAGCCAACCTCGCGGAGGTCCTGGGCGTGGACCGCGATGCGGTGTCCGTGAAGGCCACGAGGCCCGAGGGGCTGGGGCTCGTCGGCGACGGGCTGGGGTGCATGGCCGTGGCCACCCTCTCGGGCCCGTGAGCCGGGTCCTGGTGCTCGAGGGGCGGCGCCTCGCCCTCGAGGCGATCCGCTCGGGGCGGGCCTTGGAGGTCCTGCTGGCGGCGGGCGCCCGCAGCACCCAGGGCCTCCGGGACGTGCTGTCGGCCGCGGAGGCCGCGGCGGTCCCGGTCAGGGAGGTCCCTCGCGACCGCATCCGGTCGCTCGCGACGACCGACTCGCACCAGGGCGTGGTGGCGAGGGCGGAGGCGCCGGCGGCGCTCGGCGAGGCGGACCTGGAGCGGGGGGAGTGGGCCGAGGACGCGAGGATCGTCGTCCTCGACGGGGTCACCGACCCCCACAACGTCGGTGCCATCGCCAGGACCGCCGAGGCAGCCGGCGCCTCCGCCCTCGTGCTCCGGCGCCGCCGAAGCGCCGGCCTCACCCCTGCGGCCCTCAAATCGTCCGCAGGGGCGCTGCTCCACCTCCCGGTCGCCGAGGTGGCCAACATCTCGAGGGCGCTGGGAAGGCTGAAGGAGGCGGGCTTCTGGGTCCTCGGCCTGACGGGCGAGGCCGAGACGACGATCGACGGCGCCGCTCCGCCCCCGGGGCGTCTGGCGCTCGTCCTCGGAGCGGAGGGCGAGGGCCTGTCGCGCCTCGTCCGGGAGTCGTGCGACGAGCTCGTCTCGATCCCGCTCCGGGGCCGGGTGGCATCGCTCAACGTCTCCGCCGCCGCGGCCGTGGCCCTGTTCGGGCTCCCCACCCCCGGGCGCCGATAGAATCGTCTCGCTGGCGTGGCGCAGTCCGGTAGCGCAAGCGATTTGTAATCGCTAGGTCGCGGGTTCGAATCCCGCCGCCAGCTCCACGCTCATCCCCGGGCCCAGGCCACGACCTCCTCGGCCGGGAGCAGGTTCAGGACGCGCTCGGGCCGCACCCCCGCCAGCGCCAGGGACGCCAGGCCGAGCTCGAACGAGCTCAGCTCCTCGGGACGGTGCGCGTCGGTCCCGATCGAGATCCATACGTCGGCCTCCGCCGCCAGCGTCAGGGTCTCCACGTCGAGATCCTGGCGATCGGGGAAGCAGTCCACCTCGAGGGCCGTTCCCGTAGCGGCCGCCTCCTCCGCCACGCGCTCCCAGTCGGCGACGAGCCCCGCGCGGACCCCGTACCGCCTCCCCCTGGGGTGAGCGAGCACGTGGACGGTGGGGTTGCGGATCGCGGCGAGGTAGCGATCGGTCTGATCCTCGCGCAGGCGCAGCTTCGAGTGGAAGGCTCCCAGGACGAGGTCCAGCCGCCCGAGGACCTCGGGGTCCATGTCGCCCTCCCCTTGCGGCGAGACGTTCATCTCGAGGGAGCGCAGCGCCCGGAACCCGTCCAGTCCTGCGTTGAGCTCGTCGATCTCCTCCAGCTCCCGCAGGAGGGTCTCCTCGTCCATGCCGCGCGCGATCGGCAGGCCCTTGGAGTGATCCGTCACCCCGACGTACGAGTGGCCCAGGGTTCGGGCCGCCGCCACCATCTCGCTCAGGTCGGCCCGCCCGTCGCTCCACGTCGTGTGGACCTGAAGGTCGCCGCGGATCGCCGCCCCCCAGCTCGGGTGGGCGTTTAGCACG
>DASUTW010000212.1:0-2126 GCA_036374395.1 Actinomycetota bacterium | reverse complement strand
ACGAGCGCCACGTTCGAGGCTTCGGCCCGCTGGAGGATCTCGTAGAACTTCGACACTCCCCGGGCGAGGCGGTCGAGCTTCCAGAAGACGATCGCATCGACCTCGTCCATCCGGGAGAGCATCCGCTCGAGGCCCGGCCGGCGCTTCCCGTTGTACCCGGAGACGTCGAGGTCCTCGAAGGTCTTGGAGAGCTCCCAGCCGCGGGAGGCGCACAAGCGCTCGATCTCCTGACGCTGCCGGGCCGGAGACGTGGTGCGCTCGTCGAGCTTGGAGATCCGGACGTAGCCGAAAGCCTGCATCAACAGGAACCCTACCAGGACTCTACGCACTGTGTAATATTCGGCCCCTTCCGCTCCACGTACACGGCCCCCGGGCCGTTCACCATGACCTCGGACACGTCCGGGTCTCGCAGGAGGTGCTCGATCGGACCGAGGCCGGTCAGCTCGTCGGAGACGAGCGCGACGAGCTCGCCTAGCTCCCGAGCCGCCAGGACCGCCCGCTCCTCCCGCAGGACGGCGAGCGCTTCCTCTCGGACGCGAAGCCTCCGCTCCGCGGGCGACCGGCCCACGAGCGACTCACCCTGCAGGCGCTCCCGGACCCGCGCCGCCACCTGTTCCAGGAGCGTCACGATCCCTCCCTGAGGATCGACCGGGCCAGCGCCGCCACCTTGCGCCCGGCCTGCCCGCGGCGCCCGACCACGACCTGTCCCCGATCCTGTGCGCGGGGGACGGCCGGGTCTGAGGCGATCACCGCGACCGGTCGGAGGCCGAAGACCCGCTCGGCGTCGTCCGGAAGGACCTCGGCCCTCCGGGCTCGGTTCACGACCAGGCGGCAGCGGTCGGAGAGATCCCTCGCCGCAAGGAGCTCCATCGCACGCTTGGCGTCGCGGAACGCCAGCACGTCCAGGGTCACCACGATAAGGATCTCGTCGGCCACCTCGAGCGCGGCCATCGTCACCCGATCGAGGGCCCGCGGCACGTGGAGGACGATTAGGTCCCCGGCGCTGCGGAGGGCCTTCCCCATGGCCCGCACCTGCTCGGGCTCGACCTCGGCCGCCTGCTCGGCCCGGGGTGGAGCGAGAAGGATCTCAAAGCCTTTCGGGTGCCGGTGGAGTACGGCCTCGAGATGCGAGGCGCCGAGATCGTCGGCGAGGGCCGCCACGTCCGCGATCGTCCGGGACTCGCCGTTGGCCACGATGCCGAGCGCCGTGGTGACGTCGGCGAAGTGAAGGTCCAGGTCGGCCAGGATCACGCGCCGGCCGTCGCCGGCGCAGGCCGCCGCCAGGTTCGTGGCCAGGAAGGTCGTGCCCACGCCCCCCCGGGGCCCGTACACGGCCACCACCCTGCCGTCGGGGCGCTCAGGGTCCACCCCCGCTCGGTCCGCGTCGCGTCCGAGCGAGTCCCGCTCCTCGGGCCAGAGGTAGAAGCCTCGGGCCCCCGCCCGGATGGCGGCGCGCAGCCCGGCGGTGGTCTCTCGCTCACCGACCACCAGGAGCGCGGCGCCGTTCAGCTCGGGGCCGGCGGCCAGCACCTCGGGCGTCGTGATCACGACCTGCGGCTCGGCCTCGCGAACCTTCCTCGTCAGAGCCTGGGCGTCCCCGGCCGCGCCCGCGATCCGGAGACCCGGCCGTCGCTCGATGAAGCGGAGCACCTGCTCCTGGAGGGCCGGCGCCTCGAAGCCCAGCACCACCGTCGTCCCGTCCATCCGCTCCTCCTGTCACGTCTTCGGGGAAGGAGGGGGAGGGGGTGCGCGGACCGCCTGGGAGCGGGCGGTCCGCGTGCGTAAGACGGTACCCGGGGGAGCGGCTCGTCCGCATCGGCCGACTCGGGGATCGGGCCGGGTGATTCCTCGCTCCCCCAGGCGGGGCGGAAGCCCCCGACCGGACCAGCCCCTGACCCCGGAAGCCTGCCCTCCCACAGGGATGCCGCATGATGCCGCTGGCTCTCCGGGGCTCGGGGCAAGGCGACCTACCAACCCTTCGCGGTGGACACGCTGAAGGTCCCGAACAAGAGCCTCCTGTTCACTCCCAAGCGAGTTCGGGCGGAGCGGACACGGAAGGGCGTGGTCCGGACCACGATCCCGGACGGCAGCGTGGCCACACCGAACCCCTTCGTCGGGGCGAGCGC
>DASUTW010000211.1:0-2568 GCA_036374395.1 Actinomycetota bacterium | reverse complement strand
ACGTTCGATCGAGACGACTTCCGGGGGGACGGATCGGGGAGAGGATAGGCCCGCTCGGGCTCGGCTGGGCGAACCTCGTCACGGTCCTGCGGATCCTCCTGATCCCCGTCGTCGTCCTGCTGATCCTCGAGGGCTCGGAGGGGACCGGGCTGGCCGCGGCGACCGTCTTCTTCGTCGCCGCGGCGACGGACGGCCTGGACGGTTACCTGGCCCGCCGGTACGACGCGACCACGCGGACGGGGCAGTGGCTGGACCCGTTCGCCGACAAGCTGCTGATCTCGGCTCCGGTCGTGACGCTGACGGCCCTCGGACGGTTCCCGCTGTGGGCGGCGGCGATCATCGTCGGCCGCGAGCTCGCCGTCTCGGTGCTCCGGGCCTGGCTCGGGATGCGGGGCCGCTCGATGCCCGCGTCCCCGTGGGGCAAGGCGAAGACGGCCGCCCAGATCCTCGCCATCTTCCTGTACATCGTGCCGCTGGCGAACGCCGGGGGCCCGCGGCTGCTGGCGCTCTGGCTGGCGGTCGTCCTGACGGTCTGGTCGGGCCTCGACTACGCGCTCCGGCTCCAGCACCGGGCGCCCAACGGCTGATGCGGGCGGAGATCGTCGCCGTGGGGACCGAGCTCCTGCTGGGGCAGATCGCGAACACGAACGCGAAGGAGCTGTCCGAGCGGCTGGCGGAGACGGGGCTCGACGTCCTGCACCACCAGGCGGTCGGGGACAACGTGGATCGGATCGCGGAGGGCGTGGAGCTCGCGTTGAGCCGGGCCGACGTCGTGGTGGTGACCGGGGGCCTGGGTCCCACCGGCGACGACGTCACCCGGGAGGGGCTGGCCCGGGCCTTCGGCGTGGAGCTCGAGCGGCGGCCCGAGATCGAGGACTTCCTCCGGGAGAGGTTCCGGCGCCTGGAGCGCGACATGCCCGAGTCGAACCTGCGCCAGGCGCTCGTGCCGGCCGGGGCCGAGTACGTCCTGCCCGAGCGCGGCACCGCGCCCGGACTCGTGCTGCGACGGGGCGAGCGGGTCGTGTACGCGATCCCCGGGGTGCCGGCCGAGATGCGCGAGATGCTGGAGGGGACGATCCTCCCCCAGCTCCGGGAGCGGGCGGGGGAGACCACGATCGCATCTCGCGTGGTCAAGACGGCGGGGATGGCGGAGGCGCAGGTGGCCGAGCTGCTGGACGACCTTTTCGAGGGATCGACCAACCCCACGGTTGCCTACCTCGCGGGGTCGGGAGAGGTGCGGGTGCGGCTGACGGCGAAGGCGGCCTCCCGCACCCAGGCCCTCGAGCTCATCGCCCCGGTGGAGGAGGAGGTGCGCCGCCGCCTGGGCCGCGCCGTCTACGGGAGCGACGACGACCTGCTCGAGGCGGTGATCGGGCGGATGCTGCAGGATCGGGGGTGGCGCGTGGCGTGCGCCGAGTCGCTCACCGGCGGCGCCCTGGGGGCTCGCCTGACCGACGTGCCGGGGGCCTCGCTCTGGTTCGCCGGCTCCGCCGTCTCCTACACGAACGAGGCGAAGCGCGACGTCCTCGGGGTCCCGCAGGAGGTGCTGGACGGGCCGGGGGCCGTCAGCGAGGAGTGCGCCCGGGCGATGGCCGAGGGGGCCCGCCGGCTCTACGGGACGGAGGTGGGGGTGGCCCTCACGGGCGTGGCCGGCCCGAACGAGCAGGAGGGCGTGGCCCCCGGCACGGTCTGGGTCGCGGTCGCCGGGGGAGGTGGCGAGGAGGTGCGGAAGGTCGTCGCCCCCGGCGACCGCGACGGCGTCCGCCGCTGGGCCGTGCAGTCGGCGCTGATCCTGCTCCGGAAGCGGCTCCTGGAGGCCTGATGGGCCGGGACCGGGCGTCGCGGCCGGAGGCGAAGCCGCTTCGGCTCTTCGCGGCGGCCGACATCCCCGAGGATCACCGAACGGCGGTCGAGGAGCTGATCGGGCCGTGGCGGGAGCGGCTTCCCGGCGGCCGGTGGGACCCTCCCGAGAAGTGGCACGTGACCTTGAAGTTCCTGGGCCGCACCTGGCCCCGGCTCGTGGAGCGGGTGGAGGAGGCCTGCCGCGAGACGGCGGCCTCGGTGGAGCCGTTCGAGGCCCGGCTGACCTCCCTCGGCGTCTTCCCCTCGCCGGGGAGGGCCCGCGTGCTGTGGGTGGGCCTGGACGACCGGACCGAGGGGCTGCGCCGCCTGGCCGCGGGCCTCGACGAGCGCTTGGCCTCGGAGTTCGAGCCCGAGAAGCGCGCGTTCACGCCGCACCTCACCGTGGCCCGCTTCCGCGACCCCGTGCGGATCGAGGACCCGGAGGCCCTCCGCCGGGTCGAGTGCTCGGCCCCGCCCTTCGAGGTGGACCGGCTCGTCCTCTACCGGAGCCACCTCCTCGGACCCCGGGGGTCGCGCTACGAGGCGGTGGGGGAGTTCCCGCTCGGTGCTTGAACCCGAACATCTGTTCGAGTAGCCTTCGGGCGTCCGGGTCTTGCGCTTCCGGAGTGACAGGGGTGTAATCACGGGAGTGTAGTTTCATGTCAGACCCCCGAAGTAGGCTCGCCGGAGTCGAGCGAGGAGGGAACATCGTGGACCGCGACCAGA